>CAYHSM010000015.1:0-8439 GCA_964359325.1 uncultured Candidatus Peribacteria bacterium | reverse complement strand
TAACGAGTGGGGAGAATTTTTACCAAAAGAAATAGTACCTTATGCTTACAACGAAACAATAGCTTTGGCTTGGTATCCTCTGACAAAAGAAGAAGCGCTAAGCCAAGGATACAAATGGGAAGATCCTGATCCGAGAGAATATTTGCCTCAAAAATATATTGTTCCGGCTGATATTAAAGAAGTAAAAGATGAAATAATTGATGAAATTTTGGCATGCAGAGATTGTGGAAAAAATTACAAAATCATAGAAGCGGAACTGAATTTTTACCGGAGACAAAATCTTCCGATACCTTTAAAATGCCATGACTGCAGGCACAAAGACAGATTTAAATTAAGGAATCCGCGCCACCTATACGATCGCAATTGCCAAAAATGCGGACAAGAAATCAAAACGACTTACGATCCGGACCGACCGGAACCGGTCTGTTGCGAGAAATGTTTTGTAGAATCACTCGACTAAATAAATAACCACATCATTCCCAACTTCTATATTATTAATTTTTGCTAAATCCGCTCCGATTTCCAGTACGTATTTTATTGGTACGGTTGACGAGTAAAAAGGACAAGTTGAAGAGCCCTGAGGGCAGGGTTGAGCATGATATTCTATACGCACAATTTTCATATTTTCGTTAATAAAAATCATATCAAGCGGGATCAAAGTATTTTTCATCCAAAAATTAACAGTCCTGGGCTTATCCAAAACAAACAACATCCCGCCGGTCTTTTTCAATGATTTTCTATGCATCAATCCTTTGGCATGCTCTTCTTGAGTTTTGGCCACTTCAACAAGAAATTCTACATTGCCATTCATCGTGCTGATTGAAACTTTTGGTGCCGGAACGTAATTTCTTATACTTATCAGATAAAAAGTATAAAAAGCAGCAATCGCTATAAAAGCGATTCCAAAAAAACCTAAAATAATAAAAAATTTCTTTGACACGAGATATTAAATTTTATGGCAATCTGGCTTCGATCTCAGAACATTGATGGGGGGTCAGAGTATCTCCGGTATTAGTGTAATTCATCAAATTGCCCGCCTGATCAGCCCCCTCAGTGTGTGCATCGGCACCGCCCGGATCGCCTACATCGCCATGACTGAATTGATGAGCTAATTCATGAGCAAGGGTCCTACCGTCGTTATCAAGATTATTATTTACAGCCACACCATTTGAAGCCGCAAAACTATAGGAGATCCCCAACAGGGATTTTCCGCCCAAATCTATTTGTGGCGTGTAATAAACCGGAATACAGCCGGGACTGGCCGGATGATTAGCCATCATGTTATCGATCTCGTCAGCATGTCCGTCAGCCAGATCACCATCGCTTTCAATGATATCGTTGTTGTTGGCATCGAACGCATCCATCTGGGCATAACTCAAATTTGAAATAGGCTTTTCAAGAGTAATATTCAAAAAGAAATTACAATTGCAACTTCTGGAAATAGCTTTGAATATTTCATTTGCCTGATTTACATCAGAGTCTATTTGCGCCTCGGTTGCAGCAGGGGTTACAGCAACAAGGGGTGCACCTCCGGTCCCGGGAGGCAAAGGCAAAACAAAAGCCTCCAGACAGATGTTTTTTGTAGGTTTGACAACATGGGTACCTGTCCAAAGTCCAGCTCCTGACATGTCCCCGATTGGTTCACTTGTGAATCTTGATGTCCCGGCAGTGTCTTTCAAAACAGCATTAGAAACTTGTATTGTTCCATCGCCGACAGCTGTTACATCAAACAGCATAGTACCAATTGGCAAAACCTCAGTGTTTTTTGCATTCGCAAGATTTAGCGGCTGCCATATATGAATATACCCATTCTTGATTTCATAATAAGGCATTAAGACCTTATCGGTTGCGTCAAAATCAATAAAATCATCAAGTTTTAGTCCCTTTGAATTGTAATTGATTTTGAAATCATACGATCCGATTGTTCCGTATTTTTTTGGAAAATAAATATACACCGGAGCCTCAACTTGCTTTTCATCAACGGATATGCCTTTTGGCATATCAATTTGAATCGGGAAAAAATCAAACTTTATTGTATCTCCAATGATATTTCCATTATACGTTGCATTCAATTCCGCAGTTCCCCAATCATCAACCGAAACGTCAAAGTTGAATATGTCATCGTAATTACTTATTTCAACAGTCCCGAAAGTAGTAATTGCTTTAAGATTATTATCAACTGTTGAATAGGGGATAGTATTATCGTATTTGTCTTTTGACGCGATTCTTACGCTGGCTGTATTTGGGGCTAAACTTTGATATGGCTGCAAAGTATCAACAACTTGGATGTGATCGAAAGGCCCGGGATTAACCCTCAATGTTACGTCATTTTTTTTGCCACTTTCGTCAACAACAGTCAAAATATATAGGCCCGCCATCGTTGTTGAAAAATTTGCTTTATAAACACCCATACCGGCTTCCTCAACTGCAAATTCTTTGAAATAATCAATTCCGGTCGTGGCAAAAAGTTTTAAATTGCGTTCGATAACGGGATGACCACTATTGTCGGTAAGAAAGAGTTCAATATCCGCGCCGTCTTCACCCGCGGTAAAGCTTTCGGCGCCTTTAATTTCAATATACAAATCTTTGCCTTCATTTGATATTTGTTCACACGTTTTGCTAATCACAGTCTCAGAAAAAACATCCTCATAACAAGAAATGCAACGATTACCTATGTCATCAAATTCTTCTTTGCAGTATGTACTTTCGTCTACCCAGTCAGGCTTCTTTGGCTTTGCGTAACAGAAAAGTTTTTCAAAGCCTTTCTTAGCGGACAATGAATAAAGAGGATCAAACCAGCATTGGACATTATTTTCTTCACGAAGTTCCTTGGTGAAAAGTTGGAGGTTAGTCTCAGCAATGCCCGTATAGCAGAACATTACGCCAAAATCATCAACGTTATAACCGGCCAGCTCAACCTCATCAATCTTGCCGTTTGTAATATAATCCAAAGTATTATAAACATCCTCTCTAAAATCACCGTCATCGGAATAATAACAATAACGATTTTTATAATAATCTTCGTCAAGAACTTCAAATTTCCCATCCGCACCGGCAAAATATCCTCCATCATAGAAAGCTCCACTGGCGCCAAACCATCCGCCGGGCCCGAATAATCCGCCTGGCCCAAGTGGGCCGCCATAAGGAACATCATTTTGATAAAATAATTCATCAACCAATTCAGGATTAAATTCCGGAACTTTCAAATTTTCCACTTGAGTATTTCTAAAAATCATTTCGGCTATATCGCCTCGCGTCATGTAAGAAGAAATATCTTCCACCGGTATAATTTCTTTCTTACTGGCGAAATCATAATATGGCTTATACCAAGGATCTTTTTCAGCAGCAGTCGGAAGAGTCCAGCCCAAAAGTTTCCCGAGAATTTTTAAAGACTCAGCCTCGTTTATAGTTTGCTCGGGCTTAAAAGTCCCATTGGGATAGCCGTTAACAATGCCTTGCTCCTTGGCTTGGCACACATAAGTCGCATACCATTCTTTGCCGGAAACATCAGGAAAACAAGATTCATACGAAGTATTTGTCGCCTTGTCCGTCCCTTCCAAAATCAATTTCAAAAACTCAGCTCGATTGATTTTATTTTTAGGTTTGTAATCTCTTAATTTTGAGTCTTTCTGGTCGTACCCTTCAATGACGCCGGTATTATACAAGAAATAAATTGCATCAAAATTTTTATTGTCCTTAGCTACGTCGCTAAACATTACATTGTTAAAACCGCTGGCGGAAGCGATAAATGACGAAAATAAAAAGAGGCTTAAAACTGCCACACTTAGAAAAAAAGTCTTGAGTTTCATAGGAAAAGGAAGGTTAAAAATCTAAGAATGATTTTATCCTATTTATCGAAGCTTTGAAATGCTTAAATATTTTCCTTTCAACGGATAGTAACCATTGATGCCGTATAAAGAATTGTCGACTCTGATATTAACATCTTGAGGAGATTCAATATCAAGTCTGATTCTGTCGCCGATCGCCAGATTCCCGCTTAGATCAAGCTTTATTTTGATTGAGGATGAGGAGTTGGCGCCAATGTCATAACTGATATTGGTAAATTTCAAATACTCGCCGGAAATATAAGCTTTTGCAATAATTTCATTACCAATGGTCAAATAAGCCGCATCGATATCATCGCTATCAATGCCGATAATTTTTAAAGCCAAGTTTTCAAGCTCAACGGGCACATTTGCGGTTTTAAAATTCAAAGACATGATCTCGGCATTTTTTGCGCCGGCCGCAACCATGGATTTATCAGGAGAATTGGTGATATTGAAAACAATATTCCCGGGATTATAATTGTAGTAAATATAGGATTTTTCATAAGACTTTAGAGAAACAGTAGGAGAATAAACGGTAACGTAAGGCTTTTGGTCATTATATTTATAATCAAGAACGCTTGTTGAATAAGTTGATAAATAATATCTGAATTCGTCGTTGTAACTTAAAGAGGCGAATACGGTTAGGCTCAGCGTAAGTACCAAATAAAATTTAAGAATTTTCTTTATATTCATTGATTAAATATTTCAAATAATTTTTTGTTGCAACTGCGTTAGCATTAAAATTTTCACCAAACACTCCGCCATTTCCAGTCGCGGAAAGGGCTTCTGCATAAGGATATAAGTAATTGTTGGAAGTAATATCTTGGAAATGAGGCCCGCCTGAGACAGCGACCAAATCGACATCGAAATAATCCAAAACTACTCGTAGTACTTCGCCTCTTGTTATTGGATTGTCTGGATTATATTTATAGGTATCGTTTTTTATTAAACCTAAATTGTACAAGGTTTTTGCATATGGTCCATACCAGGCATCAGGGCTGACGTCATCAAAATAATTTTCACCATCGTCAAAAACAGGGATGTCGGAATAATCAACGAACAATTTTGCAAACGCGGCCCTATCAAGATTTTTTTGAGGGCTGAATTTAAGAAGATTACTTACGGCATAGTAGCCGTTTTCAGGATTTGTTGAACGTATATGGATAAAACGGGTTGTTTCATCTTCGAATGGATCATCTCCAAATTTAACAAGACGAGTATCGGAATCATTAGTTGATTTAAGCTTGAAATTCTCACTTTTTAAAATGTAAGAAGAATTTTTAATGCGATGATAGCCGTAAATTGTGCCATATTGGTCGACTGTTTCCGCATATTTTTCTTCATCATTTCCAGCATCAACAACGTCCGCAGTATAAACTTCAAACTTGTTTACATTTAATTCGGGACTGCGCGGCGCATAGTCCAAAACAAAAGTCCCATCGTCCAAGATTTTTTCCACACCCAAAGCTTCTATTTTGGCAGGCATCTCAGAAATATCCACATCGTATTTATTGTTTCCGGCGTAGTAGTCTTGGTTATCAGTGGATTTTATTTCCAAAGTAATTTTGCCGCCATTGTAATTGCCATCAAATAGAACATCATATCCTTCGACTATGTAATTTTGATTTTTTCTTAAAGAAAAACCATCTACATCATTATTTAAGAAAATATATCGTTGCTCATCGCCGGCCTGCAGAGTTAATTTCGCGTTTTTTATGTTCCCGCCATAATTTTTGATAACAACAGTTGCGGAATATTTATAATAATTGAATCTGTCGGTCGGGTCGGAAATCTTTTTCAGGCTGACATTCTCTATGCCGAAATCAGGTGGCTGCACATTGTATTCTTCAGCAGCGTTTCTTAAAATGGAAACAAAAGAAGTTTCCATGAATCTGAAATCACCATCCGGAACGGCAAGATTGGAATTCGTTAATGCGAAAAAGGAAATTGCAGTTACTATGGAATAAAAAAGGATTTTTTTTCTGTTAAAACCGTACATTTTGTATTTATTTTTGTTTGTTTAAATCTAAAAATTATAGCATAAATAAGCTGAGTCTTCAATCTGTAAAACCCAGGGAATAATCAACTGAAATAGACTTTAGGGGGCAAATATTGTATAAATACACTACTGACATGCACATATGCCAAAATTCATTATAAATGGAGGAAAAAAGTTACACGGAATCGTTACGGTAAGCGGCTCAAAGAACGCAGCACTACCAATAATGTGCGCAGCATTGCTTACAAAAGAAAAAGTCATTCTTGAAAATGTACCTGATATTGAGGACATTCATTCGATGATGAAAATTTTGACTGAGTTTGGAGCGAAAATAAAATTCAGAAATCATGTTATGGAAATAGACGCTTCCAAATTAAAAAACAAACACGCCAACCACGGGTTGATTCAAAAAATGAGAGCTTCGATTTTGATTCTGGGACCGCTTTTGCAGCGTCTTGGCGAGGTAAAAATGGCCTTCCCGGGCGGATGTGTGCTTGGAAAGAGATCAGTTGATTCACATACGCATGGGCTTCGCCAACTTGGATGCCAGGTGGTTGATGCTGAAAAAGGACTTCATCTTAAATGTAAAAAACTGAAAGGCACAAAAATAATCTTGCCGGAATTGAGTGTCACGGCGACTGAAAATACTTTAATGGCAGCTGTTTTAGCGGGAGGGTCAACGGAAATAAGACTCTCGGCATGTGAACCGCACGTGCAGGACCTTTGCTGTTTCTTAAACAAAATGGGAGCGAAAATATTAAGTATAGGGACAAATAATTTAAAAATAACAGGAGTCAAATCTTTAAAAGGCGTTAAATATAAAATTACGGGAGATTATCTTGAGGCCGAAACATTTGCGATTGCGGCCGTGGCAACAAAAGGCACACTTACAATTAAAGGAATTAACCCGGATCACTTGGATAGTTTTTGGCAAAAGCTGGAAGAAATAGGAGGTAAATTTAAACTTTCAGAATCATCCGTGATGATATATCCGTCAGCAAATCTTGAAGCTACGAAAATGTTGAGAACAGCGGTGTATCCAAGTTTCCCAACAGATTTGCAAGCGCCTTTTACAGTCTTGTTGACGCAGGCGCACGGAGTAAGCAAAATTTTTGAAACTCTGTTTGAAGGCAGATTGAATTATTTGTTCGAATTGGAAAAAATGGGCGCGCATATAGAATTTCTAAATCCTCACCAAGCGCTTGTAATCGGGCCGAGAGAATTAAGAAACATCCCAATTTCAAGTTGTGACATCAGAGCCGGAGCAGCAATGGTAATAGCAGCTTTAATTGCCAAAGGCAAAACTGAAATATCAAATATCTATTATATTGACCGCGGCTACGAAAAATTTGATGAAAAGTTAAGAAGTGTAGGAGCGGACATAGAAAGAGAGTAAGGACGCGCTTAAAAAATAAATTCTATACGGCCCTGCAAATCATTGCGGAAGACTTTTTTAACGCCGATTTTTTTAAAATTCTCCAAAGTCTCTTTGTGCGGATGCCCAAAAGAATTTCCTGCGCCGGACTGAATAACCGTAAACGTAGGGTTTACCTTCCGCAGCAAATCCATTGAAGACGCAGTTTTACTCCCATGATGGCCGGCTTTGAAAATATCAGCTTTTAAATTAATGCCGGTTTGAATCAGCTTTTGTTCGGCCTCAGATTCCAAATCTCCGGTGAGTAAAATCTTTTTATTCTTATATAAAACACGCATTGTTATGGAAGAATTGTTTACATTGGGGAATTTTTTTCCGGCTATTGAATTTTTGGGATAAATAATATCGAATAAAACATTTCCAAAACGGAAATCCGTCCGGCTTTCGGCCACAAGAACATTAATATTCTTTTTTTCTATTTCATTCAGAAATTCTTTGTAATCAGGGCTGTCATAAGACACTCCGGTAATCAAAACATTATTAACATTAAATCTCTTTAAGACCTCTATTAAGCCATCCACATGATCGGCATGAGGATGGGTAAGAACAACAAGATCAATAGACTTATCAAAAAAAGGCAAGACCTCGCCGAGTTCTTCTATGACAGTATTTCCAGGTCCGCCATCAATCAGGATTTGATGGTTTTCAGGAGTTTTGATAAGGATACTGTCGCCTTGGCCGATATCCAGAAAATAGATATGGAATTTTTGGTCCGGAATCTGTAAAAACAGCATCCCGAAAGCAACATAACCGGCTATGATAACGGTCGTCCATATCTTCCGAAATTTTTTTGAAAATGGCAGCATAGTTACATGCTGCCATACAAAGTTAAAATTTTCTTAAAATCTTTACTATTTTCTTTTTCTGGTTACAGCCCTACCGGCAAACAATGAGAAAATCAACAAGCCGATAAGTCCAGGACCGGTCTTTGAAAGCATTACTTTGGTTACAACACCTTTGCTTTCATTGCCAGCTTCATCTTTTTGAGTGACCTTAAACCAATATTCTCCCGGATCAAGATTTTTTACTTCATACGCTGTTTTATCCGGAGTAAGGCCGGCTTCCTTATCATATTCTTTGCCTTTATCAGTGCTTTTATAAACTATTTGTTCTTTTGTGTCCTTATTTTCCGCAGGGATTTTCCAAGTTAATTTAACAGCATATTTTTCAGCTTGAGC
>CAYHSM010000014.1:0-16964 GCA_964359325.1 uncultured Candidatus Peribacteria bacterium | reverse complement strand
GGCAAAAGTCGCTGTTTGTAGGATTTACGTTGAATAATCCGATGCGCGGCACTTTTAATAAGAGTTCATGAAATTGATCGAAAAAAGGTCTGTTGAAATCAAAATCCTGCGCGTACTTTGAAGCGTCGTGTTTGTCGCTCCACCATTCATCCGCGGCATAAACTTTGTATGGGGAATCGGGTGCGTATATTGAAATCATGGATTTGCCTGATAAATCACTTGTACGTTTATAGAATGTCCTTTCATTACGGAAACAAAGCCTGTGTTGCAGTCTGCAATCAGGGCACATTTTAGGATCCGGCGCATCAAAATATTTGTAAAATTCGCGATCGGTGTCGCGGATTTGAAAGTCTTGTTTGCAGTTAATGCAGGATGGCATGGTGTTGTCATTATTACAGCTAAAATATCTTTTGCAATATATGTTTTGTTTGCTAAGAGATTTAGGTTTAGAGCAAAAGCGTTTTATCTTGGACGGAATTTATCTACCAAATTTTGAGCTGCACTAGGAAGATTTCTTAAATGGTTTGTACCGTCATCCACTATTGCTAGTAATGCTCTGGCTGCAAAATCTCCATTTGTAACAGTTGCCAATTGTGTGAATTCAATCAACTCGGCGTGTTTTTGGAGGAATTGGAATGTTAAAGCATTTGCTGACATATACAACGCTTGCCTCATTCCGTTAATCACCGTTTCCGGAAGCGTCTGCACAGCATTTAAAGCTGAAAGTATATTTTTTATTTGACCAAAAAGCTCATTAAACTCTTTTTTCAGTACCCTATAAAGAATTGGATTTATAAAACCTTCGGCTGCAATATTTTCCATAGATTCAACTCCAAAAGCGCTAATTGGATGTGTAATTCTAATTGTTAAATCAGTAGCGGCAGCTTGAATATCGCTCAGATCTATTCCTCCTTTATCATTCAAAACTATTGCATCTCCTGCGCTCCGTTGAATATCAAGCCGTTGCTCTAAAGATATTATGGCTGTAGTTGAGTCTGGAATCATAAGCGCCTGAGTTTCTTCTGGCTCCTCTGCGGGCCGTTCTTGTTTTTTTTGTTGCAATCTCATTCTTGCTTCATCTTCAGTTCTTCCCCAAATGCTTTCAGGTTTTAGATAGCCTATATACGTACTAAGCCTATCAGACCCACTGGAAAAATCGCATTCAGGCATTAAGCCAGCTTTTCTTACTTTGGTTTTTAAAATTTCGCCTTGATCGGTAACAAAAAATAAAGAATCGCCTTTATTTAGCGCTAATCGTCGTTTGGCATCGGTGAAAGTTGGATGATCAAGATTGAATTCTGCTCCTTGTTGAGACATATATCTAAAATATTAGTTTACAAAATAGCAGGGTTGATGAATATGTCAAGTCCCTAGGAGTAATAACGTAGGGCGGCTCCGGCATTGGCTAGTTTTCAGAGGCTCTTGCCAGCTAGTGCTTCAAGAACATTTCTGTGTGTAAGGTCTAGGCCGTCTGCAACAATTTGCTGTGACGCTCTCAAAATAGCGCTCTTACCTGCTTCATTCACATTGGTAAAAGTAAGTGCATCACCTTGAAAATCATCAGGAGCAATAAATACGTCACCAGGTCCTGTTTTTGAAGGTACCATATCTGCTCCACGACCTTGTACATAGTCCCTTGGTCCACCAGGACCTTGTGCAACACGTACAATTTTGGAACCTGTAAATTTGTCAGGAACAACTGCATATAAATCTAAATGATCCATATTGATGTTTTGTTAAATTTAATTGCTTTAATTATAGCATACATCTTGATTTTCGCAAGGCCAACAAGGTGAGCGTATACTCACCACGATAAATTGTCCAGTCCGATTGATTGATTTAGGCCTGAGAAAGACTAAAATCAAAATAGAAATAAAATAAATTTTAAATAAAAATTATGCAAAAATCAAACAATCCAAACAGAATTATACCACGGGAAACATCAGCCACACTTCACGAACCCGATCCGTCGGAAAAACTCAATTATCTTCATCAAAAATTTAGTGAATACGGCAAAAACGCCAAAGAATGGTTTCGCAAATGCGCTCTTCTGCTTCCCGAAATTGAAAAATTCAAAGTTTGGCGCAAAAAAGGATTTCATTCGATTTATGAATACGCGGCTAAATTGGCTAACATGAGCCAATATCAAGTAAACGAAGCTTTAAGAACCGTACGTAAAACTGTCGATTTCCCTGAGCTGAGAAAAATAGTAGAAACAAAAGGCATCAATGCCGTCAGGCCGGTTTTAACAATCGTCAACAAAGAAACCGAGAGTTTTTGGGCGGAAAAAGCCAAAAATATGAGTCAGCATACACTTGAAACTTATGTAAGAGATTATAAAGAAGAATTTGTAGGGCTGCGCGCGCAGCCCATCCCATCTGAAAGACAAGAGCTGTTCAGTGCGGACAATTCAAAAACATTAACGCTCAACTTAAAACCGGAAATTGTAGCCAAACTGGAAAAATTCAACAAAGGTGACTGGAACGAATTAATGCAAAAATTCATAAAATTATATGAAAAAAACCTGGAACAAGAACTGAAACAAGAAAAACCTCATCCTGTAGCCCATACTTCCAAACATATTCCTAAAGATATACAAGATTACGTATTAAAACGGGCTCATGGCAAATGCGAGTTCCCAAATTGCACCAGTGATTATAACCACCTTCATCATACAAACCGCCTTGCCTCAAATAAAATCCATGATCCCGACCAAATAGTTGCTTTATGCGAGGCTCATCATGACTTGGCACATAGGGGATTGATTGATAATGAAGATCAGCATACAGACAACTGGCAAATTCAAAAAGAACCTGATTACACAAACCTAAACTGGTATGTTGATGAAAAAGTCCAGTTCTACCGGCGGAGATAACTCATCATCTCCACCCTTTTTTGAATCAGCTCCTTCGTCCCAATGTCTCTGCGGTAAAACACAGGGCCTTTTACAGACTCAACTCCTGCCTGTGCCAGTTTCTCAGCTTCAGCCAAATTATCAGCAATGCCAACCATCGCAACAGCTCTAGACCCGGCCAAATATAGTCCGTCATCTCTCTGGTCCACAGAAGCAAAATAAGTTTTTAATACGCCGGAAGCGCTGCTATCGGCATGGTCAGAGTCATGGGTGTTGCCACCACGGTCACTGCCAATCTCAATCTTCACTCCCTTCACGGGATTATCCGGATACCCCTCAGGCACAACATACTTGCAAACAGTCGCCTTATTTGCAAATTCAACCTTCATCCCTTTTAACTCTCCTCTGATGATCGCTTCGCACACATCAGCAAAATTAGTCTCCATGATAGGCAATACGTTCATGGCTTCAGGGTCGCCAAAACGCGCATTATATTCAATCAAACGCACGCCGTCTTTTACAGCTATAAATCCGCCATACATCACGCCTTTAAAATACGCGCCGGTTTCCTTAAACAAAGCTTGAGCAACTTGCCGGGTGATAGACTGAGCTTCTTCAATATCCGAATCGCGCAAAAATGGCAAACTATGATTAAAGTCAGAATAAGTCCCCATACCCCCGGTGTTGGGACCGCGATCACCGTCATAAGCCCTCTTATGGTCCTGGACAATGGGCATACCTGCGGTATGCCTTCCATCGCAAAAACTCATCAAACTGAATTCTTGCCCAATCAACTTTTCCTCAACCACAACGCGTCCGCCATCTGTAAGACATTCACGCGCATAAGCCAGTCCTTCAGCAGTCCCATGTAAATGATCGCCACTGACTTTCACACCTTTGCCACCTTTAAGTACATCCGCTTTTACTACAAAATTATTATCACTCCCGCCAGCAACCTCTCCAAGTTGATCAAAAAAATTGTTCACCCCGTCTTCATTATAAAAAACCTTAAATTTTGGATTCCCCGGAATCTTATATTTTTCCAATAAATCACGCGTAAAGGATTTTGAAGATTCCAAGCGTCCGACTGTCTGCAGTGGAGACGCGCTATGCACACCAATCTCAAGCAACATATCAACAATCCCTGTAGCAATCGGCGCTTCAGGCCCGACTACGGCAAAATCAGGACGCACTCGCACAGCAAATTCTTTGATTTTTGCAGCATCGCAAACGTCCGCCATTAAATATTCGCCGCCACCCAACAAACCAAAAATTCCCGGATTTTTAGTCTTGCCAACGACAAATAACTCGGCGCCGCTGGCGCCACTCCTCACCAAAGCCTCGGCAATGGCATGCTCTCTCGCACCATTCCCTATCAATAAAACTTTTTTCATATCTATAGTAAATTTAATTGACCGGGTTCCTCAAAAATTTCTTCAGTAGCCTCATCTGCTCCGCAGCAAGCTTTTTCAGCCAATCTGCCTTCCGCAGCCGTTTTCAAAACTTTTTCATCAATATCTCCGGTACGATATTTGCGATCAATGCAAGCCATACACATGTCTTTGAGCTTTTGGTTGCCTTCCACGCAAGAATCAAACACGTCTTTCACAGCCCCGTAAAATAAACGATCCGCTCCCAAAAATTTGCGGATTTCCTCAACGGTATTATTGGCAGCGATCAATTCTTCACGGGTCGGAATGTCAATGCCGTACAAACAGGGGCTGATAACAGGCGGATAATATGACGCAAAATAAATCTTTTTCGCGCCGGAATCTTTAACCATCTGCACAATCTGCCTTGAAGTATTCCCGCGAACAATACTGTCATCGACAAGCAGCACGTTTTGGCCTTTGATTTCAAGAGGCATGGTATTCAGCTTATATCTTATAGATTTTTTGCGCACAGCTTGTCCTGCCATAATAAAAGTCCTGCCGATATATCGATTTTTAACCAATCCCTCGCGATATTTAACTCCCAAAACTTCCGCAACTTCGAGAGCCGCTGTCCTGGAAGAATCCGGAACCGGCACAACAACATCAATATCCAATTTTGCAGCTTTAATTTTTTGCGCGAGTTTGCGCCCCATTCTCAAGCGAGCCTTGTAAACGGAAATTTTATCCATAATCGAATCGGGTCTTGCAAAATACACATATTCAAAAATACAAGGAATATGAGGTTTGTTCGCAATTTTTTTGCGATAAAGTTTTCTTGTGGATTCTTCGATAAACACTGCCTCGCCCGGCTTAATATCATCAATAAATTCAAATCCCAAAATGTCCAAAGTCACTGATTCGGACGCAAAAATATATTCGGTGGTAAGTCCGTTTTGTCGCTTACCAAAGAGCATCGGACGAATGCCATATGGATCGCGGAAAGCCACCATCCCTTGTTTGGCAATATACGAAATCACGCTATACGCCCCATGCGCTCTTTTATAAACGCTCTCAACAGCTTTCCATATATGTTCGGGCTTAATACCGTTTTTCGGATTTTGATTAGTTAGAGCTTTTGTGAAAATATTCAGCAAAACTTCGCCATCGCTATCCGAGTTAACCAAGCGATGATCTTTTTCAAAAATTTCTTTTTTAAGTTCATGAGAATTAAATAAATTGCCATTGTGAGTGATCACAACTCCATAAGGCGCCGGCCCGATAAACGGCTGCACTTCATCAATAGCTCCGGTGCCAATGGTTGCGTATCTTGTAAATCCAACTCCCGCATAACCTGTCAATTTTTGCATGTGGCGCGTATGAAAAACCTCTTTTACCAATCCGAAATCTTTACGCACATGGAATTTGCCGTCAAAAGTCACAATCCCGGCAGCGTCTTGTCCGCGATGTTGCAGAGTTATGAGCGCATCATAGATATCCTGCGCCACATAATCTTGTCCGTAAATTCCTACAATTCCACACATATTTTGATTATAATTATTAAGTTTTGCTTTGGCTTTTAGCGGCCTTAACCGTATTTTCCATAAGACAAGCCACTGTCATCGGGCCAACTCCTCCAGGGACAGGAGTCACAAACGCAGCTTTTTTTGCAATATTTTCAAAATCAATATCCCCAACCAACTTACCATTTTTCAGTCTGTTAATACCAATATCAATCACAGTAACTCCCTCGCTCACCATGTCAGCAGTGATCAAATTTGGCTTGCCCACGGCAATACACACAATATCAGCTCTGCGCGTATGAAAAGCCAAATCTTTTGTGTACACATTACAAACCGTAACCGTAGCGTCACGATTGAGCATCATTACAGCCAAAGGTTTCCCGACAATATTACTATGTCCAACGATTACAACTTCTTTTCCTTGGACAGGGATAGAGTAGTACTCGAGCAATTTAATAACGCCCATCGGAGTGCAGGGCGCAAGATACTCAAATTTCATGTCTATAAAAATCTTGCCGACATTGTACGCGGTAAAACCGTCCACGTCTTTTTTGGGATTGATCGCTTTAAAAACTTGTGAGGTATCGATGCTTTTGGGTAGCGGTAGTTGAATAAGAATCCCGTGCACATTTTCATCCGCATTCAATTCATTCACTTTTTCAATTAATTGATCTGTTGTAACATCGGTTTCATAATCAAATTGCTCCCATTCGATGCCGGTTTGAGCGCAAGCTTTTTGTTTTTGAGAAATATAAGAAAGGGAAGAAGGATTTTTGCCAACCAAAATAACAGCAAGCTTTGGATGAATATGAGCGCCGTGCATTCTATTAATTTCTTTTTCTAAATTTAATAGAATTTCTTTTGCTACTTTACGGCCATCCATTAACGCCATACGTAGTAAATAAAAAATAAAATACTTTCCAGCGGCTACTGAAAAGCAACCCTATAATATAGGGCGTTTGTCCCAAGGTCAAATTTTGTTTTGCAGAAATTTCTCTACCGTATTCCATAAATCATCCGCTGTCTGTTCGACTTTTTCTTTTCTTCTTACACGCTGCCAGCCATATTTAATTGCCAAATCATCCAAAATTTTCGTGCATTTTTCAATCAACTCGGGATTTTGCTCATGCATATGATTTTTTTCAATCACACGCGCATCTCTTTCACCTTCAATCAAAATTGATAAATCTTCTTTTAATAAATATTTATTGGAATCTATGAGCCATGTTTGATCAAGTCCTTTGGCTGTGCCCCATGCGATTCCGGTCCCTATATAATCCTCGGCAACAACCGTGTAGCCGGATTCAAGCATTTTAATAAGTTCAGGCTCGTATTGATATCTGTTGAGAATGAACCAGAGCTGCAATTCGTCTTCGGAAATTTTTTGGCTTAAGTCATCACTGCCGCGCAAAACTTTATTCAAAAATGGCCCGGTAGGCTCAAGATCGTAAATCGGATATTTTACATATTTTGCTTTGTATCCGCTGCTTTCAAGTTTTTCAACCAAAAGCTTGGCTTGAGTGGACTTGCCTACATTATTGATCCCGTAAATTGTAATGAATTTGCTTTTTTGCATAATGTGTCCCGCTTAGCGGGACAGGTTTATTTGGTAAGTCCCGAGCTTCGCTCGGGGTTATATCCGCCCGTGCTCCCAAACCCTCCTCTGCTCTCGCGCTTCATTTCATCAACCTCCTCCCATTCGAATTTATCTATTTTTACGAAAACTCCTTGCGCGATTTTTTCTCCGCGCTGGACAGTAACCGGCTGATCAGTAAAATTGTAAACCAAAACTCTGATTTCATCATTCGGTCCGCAATAATCGTGATCGATAATCCCAAATCCGTGCGGCGGTTGCAGGCCTTTTTTTATTGGCGTACTGCTGCGTGAAGCCACAATCAGCATATACTCGACAGGCACCTCCACAATGATATTCGCCGGAATCATAGAAACTTTTTTAGCTGCAATATCAATATTTTCACGCGCGATCAAATCAAATCCGACCGACCCGTTGGTTTCATAAATCGGGAGCGGCAAAGTCTTGTCTATACGTTTTATTTTTACTTTCATAGTGGGCTTAAATAGGATAAATTATAACTCGCGTTCCGCCACATAACATAATACTTATGAACGTATTTAAAAAGATCAATTTTGTGATTTTGAATTGGGCGTTGGAAGCGCTTAATCAAGAAATAGATTTTGCAGTTGGAGGGCAGGCGGTGATTGAAGGCGTAATAATGAGGTCGCCAAGCAGTATCAGTATCGCGGTGCGCAAATCCGACGGGACAATAAAAGTAAGGAATAAGCCTTATAAAACGCTTACGCAGCGCTACAAATGGCTGAATATTCCAATCGTGCGCGGCGTGATTAATTTATTTGAAATGATGGTCGTTGGGAGCGAGGCTATCAATTATTCTGCAAGCGAGAGCGTAGAACAGAGCGATAATTCAACCAAGCCTTCCCGCCCATCCTTCCTCTCCCAAATCCTCCAAACTTTCCTTTACATATTCTCCTTCATCCTCGCACTCGCCCTAAGCATCGGTCTTTTTAAATTCATCCCGCTTTGGATTACAACATATCTCGAATCTAATAGCCTCTATATAGCCAATCACTATATCATTTTTAATCTGATCGACGGCCTCATTAAAATGAGCATTTTTTTAGCTTACATCTTTTTGCTTGGCTTAATTCCAAGTTTTCATCGCGTTTTTGAATATCATGGCGCTGAACACAAATCCATTTTTAATTATGAATCAAAAAAGCCGCTCACAGTCGCAAACGCCAAAAAACAAATTCGTTTTCATCCGCGCTGCGGCACAAGTTTTATTCTCATTGTTTTTGTCATAAGCATAATAGTTTACACATTCATTCCAAAACAGCCGGATTTCTGGATGAATTTTTCCGTCCGCCTGGCAATATTGCCTTTTATTGCAGGGATTTCTTATGAATATTTAAAATTGAGCGCAAAACACGCAAAAAACGCAGTAGTAAAAGCTTTGATAGCTCCGGGCTTATGGTTTCAAAGACTTACAACCAAAGAACCCGATGAAAAACAACTTGCAGTCGGGTTAAAATCTTTACAAGAAGCCCTGGCCACGGAAAAAGTTCTATGACCTCTTACTTCGATTCCGCAACCGCCTTACTGATATCCACTCTTATTCCGGGTCCCATAGTAGTCGTAACCGTAAGACTGTTCATATAATTCCCTTTTGAGCTTGCAGGTTTGGCCTCAAGTACGGTTTTAATGACAGTCTTCAGATTTTCTTTCAAATTTTGTTCGGTAAAAGAGACTTTTCCGAAAATATTGTGCAAGTTGCCATCTTTATCAACACGCAATTCAATTTTACCTTTTTTCAGTTCACCGATTATTTTTGCAAAGTCAGGGCCGACAGTACCGGCTTTTGGGCTTGGCATAAGTCTTTTTTGACCCAGGATTTTGGCGATTTTACTTAGCGCTTTCATCTGATCCGGAGTAGCTACAGCAACATCAAAATCAGTCCAGCCTTTTTCAATTTTTTCAATAAGATTGTCAGTGCCGGCTTCACTTGCACCTGCAGATTTTGCTTCCTTGACCTGATCTTCCCCAACAAAAGCAACTACACATACATCTTTGCCTGTGCCGTGAGGCAAGGCTGCGGTTGTACGAATATTTTGATCAGCTTGTTTTGTGTCTAAGCTAAGATTGAAATGCACTTCGCAACTTGCATCAAACTTGGTTGGTGAAGTTTTTTTGAGTAGAGCAACCGCCTCATCGAGAGTATAAGGTTTCTTTTCTACAAGTTTAACAAGCTCTCGATACTTTTTACCATGTTTCAGTTTCATAGTTTTGATTGTTAAGTGGTCAGAGCGCCTGCGGCGCTCCATTAACGGCCCTGAATAACAGAACCTCCCACGAATTAATAAATAATTTTTTAACCTTCAACCTTTACGCCCATACTTCTGGCTGTACCTGCAATAATTTTCACAGCCGCATCAATATCATTTGCATTCAAATCTTCCATTTTAATCTTGGCAATTTCTTCAAGTTGAGCTCTTGTGATACTCCCGACCTTATCTTTATGCGGAGCTGCTGAGCCTTTTTGCAGATTTATAGCTTTTTTAATGAGAATAGCGGCAGGCGGACTCTTCATGATAAAACTGAAACTGCGATCATCAAAAACCGTAATTTCGCAAGGGATGATAGTATCGCCTTTATCTTTGGTTTTATTGTTAAAATCAGTGCAAAATTGCTGAATATTTACGCCGTGCGGACCGAGAGCCGTACCAACAGGAGGTGCCGGATTAGCCTTGCCTGCCGAAACTTGCAATTTTATGATTGTTTTTATTGCTTTGGCCATTGTTTTTTAGAATATAAAATATGAATTCGAGCGCGTAACGCGACGTATTCTGCCAAAAAGATGTCATGATGTCAACGCATTCACGTAACGACACTTTTCTATTCCATTTCCCACTCAATCAACTTAATCAGATTTTTGATTTGGGAATGATACGGCTTTGGATAGGAGAAGCTATAGATAAGGCCGGAAATTCTTACTGTCAAAAAGGCTGTATCAGATCTGGTTGGATCATTCATATAAAATGAAGCCAGCCCGTATTCATTTGTTTCATTGATTTTGATATCCAGTCCTTGCGAAGCGCGCAATTTCAATAATTCATAAACTTCATTCACATTTGCATTTAAGCCGACTTTAAAAACATATACTTTTGCGAGCAATGCGGTTTCACTTCGGATCACGGTTTTTTCAATAGCGACATCGGTTAGATCATCAATCAGTATTGTTTTAAACAAACGTCCGTCAAAAGGTTCTTTTTCCAAATATCCGCCGACAAATCCCGCGCTTTTAATCTGTTCGTCTCTCAAGTAGACATTATTGGCTGTGGATATAAAACTTTCATCTTCAAAGTCTTTTTCAGGTTCCACTATAGGTTCACCGCCAACGTCAATAAAATCAGGCACATCAATAGTGTCATCCACAGGTAAAAAATCACCGGCTGGAGGAACATTTGGATCCTCTGGATTTTTGAATGTCAAACCGTCAACCGCGCCGACTTTATCGTCGCTGCCACCATCCGAATTCTTAACATCCGCCCCCAAATAATTCCCTAAAACATTGGTGGTGATACTTTTTTTAACATCCAGACTCGTTGGCAAAGTTAGTTTAAGCTCTTCTCCGTCTCCGGCGCGGCTCTCATCGCTCATCAAATTCGGCAAATACTCATTTACAATAATTTCTCCAAACACAACAACAACAATTATTGTGAGTAGAATTGTGAAAATAGTGAATTTTCTCATATTAAACGAGGGATGGGCCTTTTTTAAAGCTTACGATAAACCATTCTAAAATTCAACAAAAAAATGGGAACCGCAGTCCGCGCTACTTTTTCTTCACTTGCGTAAACTCCAACTCAACCGGAGTCTCGCGTCCGAAAATCGTAATCAAAACCTTAACCCTACCTTTATCTTCATCAATAGTACTTATAATTCCGTCATAATTCACAAACGGACCATCAAGCACAACAACATTGTCGCCGAGAGTGAAATCAATTTTAAATTTCGGTTCGGACTGGCCCATGTGTCTCTTAATAACTTTCCATTCTTCAGGAGAAACAGGCACCGGAATTGTACCGGCCCCAACAAACCCCGTGACATTCGGCGTATTCCTTACAACATACCAACTGTCATCGGTTACAGTCATATCCACAAGCACATATCCCGGGAAAATGCGTTTTTCCTCAGTGACAGGTTGGCCTTTTTTAATAACAATCTGAGTTTCTTTTGGCACAACAACATCAAAAATCAAATCCTGCATACCCAAAGATTCGATACGCTGCATTAAAGCCTCTTTCACAGCATCTTCATATCCGGAATATGTATGAATTACATACCAATGCCTACCTGTACCTTCAGCTTGTCGACCCATTTTTAAGCAGCTAATTTAAGTAAATAATCGTAGCCGTAGCCGAAACCGTAATCAACTGCAGCCAAAAATATCGCTACCAGTAAACAAAGAATCAACACTATAATAGTCAATTTTACAGCTTGGTTCTTGGTTGGCCAGACGACCTTGGTTAATTCTTCAAAACTTGACCTGATGTAATTTGAGAATACTTTCATGATGGTAAATTAATGTAACCTTAAAAAGCCTTTGCGCTTCTGGTCAGAAATATAACATCCAACATTCAAAAAAAGCAAGCTATTTTCGGGTCGGGTCTTGAGAAAAATCTCAAAATCTGGTAAAATATATAGAAAAAATAAAAATGCCAAAGACAAAAATCAAAAAAATAGCAAAGTTCATGTGCCAATTTGCAGTGGTGCTTACCATGATTGGAATAGTCACACACCTTAGCGCTTTTGCAAAAGAATATTTGCCGATTTCAGATAAATATTATGAGACAATAAGCGGCTCAAGCCTTCCAACCCCTCCAAGAGATCAAGGGGGACAGGAAATTCTCAAAACTGTCGTGCTCGAAGGAATGACGTATTTTAAGATTATAATGGTTGTTATTGGCATACTTTATATTACGATTTTGGCTTATGTCTTGGTGACTGAGAGTGACAACGAAGAAGAAGTCAGCAAGGCGAGACGCGGAATGATATACACTTTAATTGCTCTTTTGATGATAAGTATGGCCGAAGATATGGCCAAAATTTTCGATATGGAAAAGGGGACTCTCCTGGGCAGTCCTCAAGAAATTTTAAAACGCGTGCATCTGTTTGATAAACAGGTTGAAATTTTCGTGACTTTCATAAAATATTTTATAGGGAGTTATGCGGTTTTACAGGTTGTAAGATCAGGTATAAAGCTTGTTGTTGGCGGTGGCAACGATGAAGAAACCACAAAACATAAACATGGTATTATGTATAGCGCAGGAGGTCTGATTTTGATTTATGTGGGAGATATTTTTATTAACAAAGTTTTTTACAAAGTTGATAAGACTGTTTATTCCGGAATCACCGGAGTCCATCCGAAAGTTGATGCAAAAGAGGGGATTGATCAGATTGTTGGAATTACGAATTTTGTTGTCAGTTTCGTGGGGCCTATTGCTGTTTTGATGCTGCTTGCGGGAGCGATAATGTACGCGACAGCCGGCGGTGAGGACGAAAATATGCAAAAAGCCAAAAGAATTATAATTACATCAGTCATCGGTATCTTAATTATTTACGGAGCTTTTGCGATTGTAAGTACTGTTTTGGCCGGTAGATTGCAGGATATGAAAACCTTAATGGAATAAAATGAAAAATTTTATAAAAAAATTGGTTTTAATTTTTGTTTTTATGAATCTGGGATTGACGATCCAGATGGCTGTTACGCACGCGGGCCCTCCAAAAACGCCGCCTGCAAAACCAAACATTTCCACACCGTTTGAATATCTGGAAAGCATTGGGAAACTTACGGGCCTGCCGAATTATGTGACGGAAGGAGTGCATCCTGACGCGGCTTTTGAGATCAAGCCCGGAGTGGCCGCTGTAACCAGCCCGATTTATTTTGCTTTGGACATGTTTAGGTATGTGGTAAGCGGAATCGCTTTTATAGTAATCATAATTTCCGCTATCAAACTTGTAACGACAGCCAGCGACGAGGAAGCGACAAAAGCAAAAAGCGGTCTTCTTATAGGTATTATAGGTCTTTTAATTATCCAGTTGGCTGACGTGGCTATCAAAAAGATTTTCTTTGGGGAACAAGGAGAGGCGTTTGAGGACATAGCAACAGTCAAACTTTTTGCTGAAGAAGGCACTAATCAGCTCAGAGGGATTATAGGGTTCGTGGAGGCATTCCTGGGTGCAGGAGCGGTTTTTGTCATCATCCTGAAAGGATTTACATTGGTTACAAGCGGAGGGGAAGAGGAAGAAATAACCAAGGCAAAAAAACACATTATTTATGCGATTATAGGTTTGGCCATAGTTGGATTATCAGAAGTTGTTGTCAGGGGTTTTGTTTTCCCGGAGCAGGGATCAAAATTGCCAAACATAGATGTGGGTAAAAAACTCATAGTCGACATTGCAAATTATATTTCCGGATTTATTGCGATTTTTGCATTCGCCACTTTGTTTTACGGAGGTTATCGCTATGTGGTATCCGGAGGTGAAGATGAAGTGAAAGAGAAAGTTAAAAAAACTATTTTTGGCGCAGTTATGGCGCTTATCCTGGCCTTGGCCGCTTTTGCAATTGTTAATACGTTGGTCAAATTTGAAGTTTAAATATTCTTAACCATTGATATATCATAATTTTAACATTATAATCTGCTAGAAAATATGTCGTTCGTACGAATTATTAAAAAAAACCTCACTAAAATTCTCATTGCTTCTATTTTAACCCTGTTTTTGGGAACGTTTTTTGTTAGTACAACCCAGGCGGATTTTGGAGAATTTGTAGGCGACCTGTTTAAAACCGGAGAACAAGGATTATCGTTTACGGAATATACCGGACAACTGGCACAGTTGAGCCCTGAAGGTTTTGACACGGCCATAGTGGCATCAACGGATTTAAAACAGTTCATTATAAAAGTGGTTAATTTTGCATTGGGATTTTTGGGACTGATTGCAGTTGTGATGATGATTTATGGAGGCGTGCTTTATGTTACGTCTCAAGGCGAAGATGAAGCGACAGGAAAAGGCAAAAAAATTATAGGTTATACCGCAGTTGGACTTTTGATAGTCTTAGGATCGTTTGCTTTTGTGAATACGGTGATAAAAGGCGCTACCGGAGGAGTTGATGAAGGTAGCGGATCAACAGCAATCACTTCCACTCAGGGCTTTAATGCCGCAGCCGAACAGGTACGTTCATTGGCTATTCAGATTTATAGCGGCTTTTCATTTTTGGCTGAAAGTACTGAGGAATTAAAGAATATTAAAAATGATATAGATAAAGGGTCATTGATGCCGACAGCTCTGCCGACTAGAAATGATATTTTGACTTTCCTGGGGAGCTTAGGGAACAAATTGAATACAATGAAATCAAAACTTCAGCCGTTTACTGTTGCTGAAGCAAAGATTAATGAGTTACTGAGGGGTTTGGATACTGAGATCGATATAATTAACAATGCAAGCGGTGAGAAAAAATATATAAAAATAGACGGAAATACATACAAAATATGCGACCCGGATAAAGAAAAAGAGCTTGATGATAAGCTTCTGGGCGATTCTGACGAATCTGTTTGCGGGGATTCGGATTACGATTACTATTATTCTACAGATTTGTTTGATAAGTGGACAAAGATATATAACAAATATGCTGCGAACAATAGTGCATTAGATGTCTTGATAGATCCGATAGCCGCTGACTATTATACTGATTTGCAAAAAAGAATATTTCCTGAATTGTCGGAAATATATCTTTATTACAGCAATATAGAGGCAATCGGCCAGGGCAAGGCCCAGGCAGCTTATAATCAGATGATAGGCATGTCGGGATATGGCTATAAATACGCAAGTGGCGCAGTAACTCAAGAAACGTCAGGTCTATTAAAGTCTGTTGATCAATGGGATATTGTTACTACTAAAATTGAAGATGCCGGTCAGTTGCTGATCTACGGCCTCAAGCAACATTCCATAATTTATGAAGAATTACTTAAGCTGAAATTCGTCCAGGCCAGATTAACAGCTGACACAATAGAAGGATCTGCTCCTCTTGTTGTGAATTTCAATGCTTTGACAACAGTCGACCCTGCCGGAGGCAGTGTACAAGGCGACAATATAACTTGGGATTTGGCAGGCACGCAGACCGTGGAGAGTCTAACGAGGGGAGATAGTAATGATTTCGATGGGAAGAAAAAAAGTACAGTCTCATTCGGAGGAGGTATGTTTATGCCGAAAGACGGCTCAGTCAATTGCACTTTTCAGCCGCCGAAAGGAACCGCCGAAGACTTTATCGGCAAAACCGCAAAACGCTGTATTTACAACAAACCCGGCACATACACCGCAGCAGTCAAAATTAATTCCAACAATCCGACAAAATACGCACCGGGCCTCAGCGTATTGACCATCAAGGTCAGACCGCCGACAACAAAAATCGAGCTGACAGTGCAGGGCAGCGGCGATCAGGAGCCTGTTACAGTAATGCACTACGAAGATGACGTATTATTGACGGATAAAAACGTAGTATCTGTCACTCATAATGACGCAAAAAGCGGCATTGTCTTTGATGCCGGTGCCACAAAAGATGTAAAACAATTCAAATGGGATTTCGGCGACGGAGAGACAACCAAATTCTCAACATCCGGGAAAGCAACGCATAAATATGATGAACCGGGGAAGTATCAGGTGACCCTGGAGGTGATTAGCGTCCTGGATATTAAAGATAAAAAAATATTTACTCTGGAAATTTCCTCAATCGCCGCTAAACTTAAAGCAAATCCACAGGACGGCAGCTTTATAAACGACACAGTGACTTTTGATGCCAGCCAGTCCAAATCAGATCTGGGAAAACTCGTAAATTATAAATGGACAATCAAACCGACAGCCGGGCAGATAATTCCAGCGACATTGCAGCAGGAGATAAATAAAGAATATCCTTTTACCCAGGAAGGCGGCGCATTAAAAAACATTACGCATAAATTCAAATATCCTCTAAACTACGATATCCTTATAGAAGTGAGTGACGATGGTCAGAACACAGCAAGCGCAACCATAGAAAATTATCGCTTGGAGTCGCAGCCTCCGGTCGCGCAGTTTGATTACGCAATAAAAGACAAAGCACAGCCCGGCACAGTATATTTGGACGGAGGCAAGAGTTACGATCCGGATGGCACGAAAAATTTCAAATATATATGGGACATAACACCGGCAACAGACTGGGAGCCAGTCGTTAAACCGGGGAATACAAAGGAGCCCAAACAGTATATTATAAAATTCAAAAAGACAGGGGATTATGACGTTACGTTAAAAGTCGCGGATGAAATCAAGCCGAATGAAGAATACAACGAAATTACAAAAACAATAAAAATCGAAAATATTTTGGACATCGCATGGGATCCGAAACAACAAGTAACAGCTTCATTGGATGAAAATGGGGAAGCGGAAATCGAATTTAATTTGGTCAGTGAAAACGGCAAAACATTTGACGTCGATTTTGGTGATAATGAGACCCCACTGACAGGAGAGTTGGGTACCGACGATATTATTCACAAATACACAAGCGCGGATAAATTCACGGTAAAAGCCGTTATTTACGACGACCAGGACAACACAAACACAATTGAAAAGAAAATTTTTATCAGTGG
>CAYHSM010000013.1:0-17152 GCA_964359325.1 uncultured Candidatus Peribacteria bacterium | reverse complement strand
ACAATAGTTTCTTGCCGGGCACAAAAAAAAAATTTCCCCCCCCCCCCCCCCGTTTTGCGCTTGCACAAGCCATACTTTAACAACCGATAACTTCGGATAACTTATGACAAAATGTCAGTAAAAATGCCGGGCTGACGAGCCTTGAAAAATTTTTCATTTAATGGTAAAATTTTTCTCCATTCATTGTCCGTATAATTAACAAATGACTCATGCGTATTCTTGTCGTTGATAATGAACCCGGAATTCTCAGTTTTCTTAAAAAACTGTTACGGCGGGAACGATACCTCGTTGACACTACCCGATTGGCCAAGACCGCTCTTAAAAAAATTCATTCCAACCCATACGATCTTATCATTCTTGATATTTTACCGCCCGATAAAAAAGGCGTAAGTTTTTGTGAAAAGCTTAGAACGGGAAAAATTGACACTCCAATTTTAATACTGAGCTATCTGGACGCGACCACCGATAAAATTAAGGGACTTAATAAAGGAGCTGACGATTATCTGTCAAAGCCTTTCCATCCCGAAGAATTACTTGCACGCATAAATTCTCTTTTGCGCAGACGCCGTATTTTTGTAAATACTATTTTACAAACAGGGAATCTTTCACTTAATACCAAAACTTACGAGGTTAAAAAGGACGGAAAGATAATTTATATTCCGGGAAAGCAGTTTGCATTATTACAATATCTTTTGACAAAAAAAGGCAAAATTGTGTCCAAAGGCGAGCTTATTACTCATTTGTGGGGAAATAGACCGGCCAAGTCAAACGCCCTCGAAGTACTTGTCCGCCGTTTACGAAGAAGTATCAATCGAAATTACAAAGAAAAACTGATTGAAACGATATATGATGCGGGATATAGATTGAGATCAATTTAAACTACTCAAACTAAAGCTGTACCTCGTAAACTTTCTGCGCATCAAGGAGATAAAGTTTGTTGGCGTTTTTATCTACATACAAATCCCGTAAGCCGGAGATAGTTGGGAAAACAAGCTGGCCATCGTATATTGCATTTCCGGTTTCTAAATCCTTGGCATACATAAAAATCCGACTGGCGGAACTATCCATAACGAAAATCCGACTAAGCCCGCTCTCCGTATAGATTTTTGAAGGGGTTTTAAATTCCGTAAGCGGTTCATTTTGGATAGAGAAATCTTGTTGCAAACCTTTGTAGAGCTGATCAATGGAAGCATCCTTGTGTAAAATGTAAATAAGTCCGTCAACAACAAAATCAATAACATCTTTTGAATTATTATCTACGTTATACCCATTGGCAGATCCAAAAGTGTCATATGCCGGTAAATAATAATAGCGCCAAATTTGGTTTTTATCAGGATCTAAAATATAAATGCGATCACCCCAATCATCGATTGCAATGCCACTATGAAACTCACCGTCAGCAGTCTTTACAAAAGTAACACTTCCATTCTTGTATTGGATGAGTTTACCGCTCTTTGTTATAAAAATAAGCGAATCCTGATCCTCAAAATCAGTGGCGGAAACTATGGTTTCGCTACCTTCAAAAGTCGCAAGCTCTTCGATTTTATCAAGACCAATTCCATAAAGTTTATTCTGTTCAAAAGTAAAAAATTTATCTTTCAAAGCCAAAAGTCCGATTGGATTTACATTTGGCTGCCTGGTTGAAAAGTCAACAAAGACTTTAGGATTTTCGACTTGACGTATATTTGCAGCTTCGTCCAAAATCGTTTCAGTGACCTTAACCGTCTCGGTAACTTTTTTGTCATCTTGCCCTTTTATGACAGCCGTAGAAACCTGTTCGCGGATTAGCGCTGAATTTTTCGCATACCATACCCCTCCAAAACCAAGAATTAGGATTACTACGACAAAGATTCCCAGCCACTTATGTGGCAGTTTTTTAGTAACAGCCACAGCCTCTTTAATCAGTTCGGAAATTTTTTCAAAAGTCATTCCAATTCTGTGTCCCATGGAGAGAAATAAATTTTTTACAAAATTAATAATATTGCTCAAAAACTTTGGTGTTTTTATCTCAATCTTTGGGATCTTAATTTTTGGAATCTTGATCTTTGGGATATTGATCTTCGGAATTTTAATCTTCAAAAGCTTCGCTAGCAATTTATGTGGCAATTTTTTAATAACAGTCACAGTCCTATTAATCAGGGCTTCCTTAATTGATACCTCTTTAATCAGTTCGGGAGTTTTTTCAAAAGTCATTCCAATAATTCCGGCCTTTCCGGAAATTTTAGTTGAAATCAATTCATTAAGCTTGGCCAAAGAATCAGTTAGGGCACTGGCGTTCAAGACTTTTGTCAAATCAGCTCTTGAAATATATTCAAAAAGGGAAACAGATGAAAAGACAACAAAATCTCCAACCTCTATTTTGCCCTTGGCAACATTGGTAAATTTACATCCTCCTTCCCCGGATAAACCCTGAGAAATAACTTCAATAGAATTGTTGTGCGCAAGGTAAGCCACCGCATCTCCCATCTGCGCCAAATAAAGATCTTTGCCAGCAATAAAACCAAGCAAAACACTCAAATCGTTAGTATGTAGATTCACCAAAACTTCATTGACTTCTTTCAAGGAATCCTTAAACTTTTTATAAAATTCTTCATTAGGTTTGGCAAAAAAATACCGACGCATAGTGCTCCAAATCTTTTCGCCTATCGCTTTAGCATTTGAAAGATTGTTCCGTATCTCAATTGTAATAAAAAGTTGATCGTATGAGTAATTCTCAACAAATATGTTTTTTTCATCGCCAATGAATAAAGATTTATGATTCACTTTAAAAGCCATGGTATATATATAATGGTATATATGACAAATTGTCATGTAAGAAAATACATCAGCAATGACTGTACGTCAAGTCAGTAAAATTCCAAGTATGATATACTCCTTTGGCGCCAGGTTAATCATCATTAATTCATGAATCGTTTTTACAACACACGCCCAAGGGAACTATTCAACAAAATTACAATTTTCGTGATAGGAAGCACTATTATAACGGTAGGAATAATTCTCAGGCTTTTCCAATTACAAGTTCTCTCCTACGATTATTATCAAAATCTTGCAACGCAAGAACAATATGGCTTAATGGAGCTCCCGGCTCAACGTGGGAACATCATCATCAAAGACTATCATTCCGGAGAGGAATTTGCCATTGCTACAAACACAACTCTAAATCTTCTTTTTGTTGATCCGGCTATTGTCAAAGACGCTGCATACGTAACAAATCAAATCGCTCCATTAATTTTTGATATAGAACTTGAGCGCGCGACAGACAATGAAAGAATTGAAAAACTGGCAAAAAATCTTCCGCCGGACATCACTGAAGAAGAAAAAGGAAAAATATTAAAACCACTATCAGATCCTGAATTAGAGGCTCAGTTCAGGCAAAATCTCCTCGCAAAAGTCAGTGAAAAACAAAGAACGGATATTATTCTTGGAATGGACCTCACGGACAAAACCCTCACGGAAATAAAAAACTTGAATCTCGCGGGAATAGAAATCATCAATAAAACCGTGCATGCCCACCCATCGCAAATCTCTTCGCGCGCATCTGTAGCCGAGGCCCTGTCCCCAATTCTCGAAATCCCAGCCAAAAAACTCGAAACCATTCTCAAAGGCGAAAATCGCTATGTGATTTTAAGGAGAAAACTTGATCCGCAAATAAGCGACAAAATTAAGGGACTGCGGAACAAAGACAAAAACGGTCTTTTATCAGGACTGGCAATGAAAGAAGAATATTTTCGCTTTTATCCGGAAGGTTCGCTGGCCGCAAACATCATCGGATATGTTAATAACGAAGGGATCGGGCAATACGGGATAGAAAGCTCTTTCAACACTGAACTTCAAGGGGTGAGAGGAAAATTGCAAACAAAAAAAGATTCTGTCGGGAGGCAAATAACAGTTGGCGAAAGCACTCTGCAGGCAGCGGTTGATGGCGATGATATTTCTCTGACAATTGATCGTTCAATTCAATTGGAAGTGGAAAAAATTCTGGAAAAAGACACAAAGGCTTTTCAGGCCGATAGCGGACAAGTGCTTATAATGAACCCAAAAACAGGAGCCATCATCGCAATGGCAAATTCTCCAAGTTTTGATCCAAACAATTATGGCGAGGTTTTTAAAAAAGTGGAAGTAAAATTTACGCCGGAAGAAATCAAAAAACTTTATCCGACAAATGACAAGGATATTTATTATTTTTATGTGAATGACATTACGCTGGATCGCTATGTGGTTTTTGAACAAAAAGACGAGAATGGAAATTCACAATATTATCGTTATGAAAACTTGCGCGGCCCTGAGGTCTATCATAACAAAATTATTTCTTGGCCTTATGAGCCGGGATCGGTTTTCAAGCCGATTGTAATGTCAAGCGCCATGGATGACGGCGATGTTACGCCAAATACCACGTATAATGACACCGGGCCGGTTGGTGTGGACTGGAACGTCTATAGTAAAAAATTTGATTTTGAAATTAAAAATTCCACAAATAAATATTGGGGGCTGGTTAATATGCAAACCGTCATAGCAAAATCTTTAAACACCGGAATGACATTTGTGGCTAAAAAAATAGGCCCTGCTCTTTTTTACAGTTATTTAAAAAAATTCGGGTTTTTGGATCGTACGGATATTGAATTCGATAATGAGAATGTGGGGAAAATAGAATATTTTGATGATTGGACGGAATCCGAACTTGCAACTCACGCATTTGGCCAAGGACTGACTATTACGATGATTCAACTTGGCACCGCTTATTCCGCGCTAGCCAATGGAGGAGTCTTAATGCAGCCATATATTATAGATGAAATCAGGCATCCTGACGGCAAAATCACAAAAACCGAACCGGCTCAAGTTCGTCGTGTTATATCGGAGGATGTGTCCTCAAAAATCACTTCAATGCTTATCTACACAATTGAAAACGGCGAAGGCCTAAAAGGGGGAGTTAAAGGTCATTATATAGCCGGAAAAACCGGTACGGCTCAAACATACAAACACGGTCAGGCATTAAGCGGAAGAGGCACGACTATCGCAAGTTTTGCCGGATATGCCCCTATAAAAGACCCTCAATTTGTAGTAATGGTTAAATACGATCATCCGCGCACAGATGAATGGGGCTCAAACACCGCTGCGGTAACCTTCAGCGAAATCGCGGAGTTTCTTTTTGAGTACTACAATATACCGCCGGACAAATAGAGATGATTTCTACATTTCTTTCTTCAAAAATTTTGCAATTTCCTTCTTAAAATCGAAAAAATCTTCTAGGTTAGTTTGAAGTTTTTTGTATACTATCTCACGGTCAATCTTTTCGTAATCATGCACCAAAATATTTCTGAAGGAATTGATTCCGGCAAATCTATAAAATAACTTTTTTGAAATGATTACATTTGCATTTAAAATCTCAAATATATCACTGTTATCTTCTGCCCGTTTAAGATTCTTCGCAACCAAAATCAATTTGCCAACATCCAAAACTATTTCTATGCTTAGCTGAAAATACCTCTCAGCTAATCCGTAAAAATGGAAATCTTCGGTAAATTTTTTCTTATTAACTTTCTGAATTTCTTTTAAAATTTTAAGATATTCATCAAGTCTTTCCAGTTTGGAAATAATCTTATTGTAGGCTGTTTTTGACATAATTTTTGTTCTGGATATCTAAAAACGGCTTAAAATCAAAGTATTCCCCCGTTAATTTACATTCAAAATCCAGATATTCTTCTTCTGAAGCTTTAAAAAGTAATTTACCTTCAGATATGATCACGTATTTGAAAAAAAGAGATCTTAAATCATTTAAAATCACCAGATCAATTTTGAGTTTAAAAATTTTTTCCAGTTTACCGATCAGTAATAATCGCAGATTAAAGCGTTGCATTTTTGTCAAATTGGGACCGAAAAGTATTGCCACATCCAGGTCGCTATTCTTAGATGCCGTTCCGTTAATCTGTGAGCCAAAAACATAAGCTAGAGCAATTTTATTTATGCTGAAGAGATGTTGTAAAGCCGAGTCTTTCTTTGAAATTTCTAATCTCATGGCAAAACTATATAACAGATGTACTCTCATAGTCAAAAAGAATCTGATCTGAATAAATTCAGATAATTGTTTAAATTTTACAAAAATGGTATAATTTATAGATCAATTATGCCCTGACAATGTTGCACAAAACAAAAAACACTAAAAATTCACGCATCTTCCACGAACGCTTTTTGCTGAATTTCAAAATAATAGATTCCTTAAACCCGAAATCCAAGGTAAGATCTGAGACTTTAAATAGCCCAACAGACACAACCGGATATCACCAGGGAAGAATTGACGCCTCGGAAAAAGAAATGCAAGAGCCAATAACCGAAATCATAACAGGCACAAGAAAAGAACTCATAGAATTCGCAAAACTGCCCAAAAAAATCTTCAAAGATGCCGCAAGTTTATTTGGAAAAATTATCACAGCTCCGGTAGCGATAGTAGGCAATGCAGCAACGCGCCTGACAGCCGGCACGGCTAAAATCGCTACGCAAGTGGTGGCAAACCCTCTGGGCCTCGCCGCAAATATTCCAAGATACGCGGCCGACCTTGCAAGGCTTGTTGTGAGATTGCCTATTTTGATAACTGATTATGTGGGCGAATTCATCGGCAAACCGTCAGCAATCATACAATCCACCAGAGAACGCGCACTCAGCGCAATTGACAAAGGAAGCGCAAAAGTGCTGACGATGGGAGCTAATATACGTAACAAAGTCTTATCGGTAATCGGTGCGGACGCTAATGCACACTAATCCGCCAACTTAACATCACTTACCTCAGATAAATCTCCAAGCGAATTAGCTTTCACTATAGCCTTGGAAACACTGTACAAATAATCTCCAATATAAAGCGCACGCTCAATATCCTTGTCTCCATACCAATAATATCCGCTTTTATCAGTTATCTCAGTATCATTGTAGTGAGTAATTCTTCCCTTAAACGTAAACCCGTCTTCCAAATTCACGTCATAAACATAAAGCCCTTGGTACGTAAAATCGCCATATGTGTTTTGCGGAGCCAACGGATCGTCTTTTTTCTCTTTTGGAATTTCCGCAACAGTCACAGGAAAAGCCATGATCCCCTTATTTTTATCAAACAACAAAGCTTTGTGATCATGTAAAAGCGGACTGTCAGTCCCACGATCGCCAATCTGGACCTTAAACATTTCTACAGGATTGGCAACATCGGTTACATCAAACATTGCGATCTTCATTCCTTGATACCAAGCAAAATCAAAACTGCCACTATTCCACCCCTCTTTTTCTAACTCGGATGGATCAACAGCCTCTTTGCCAAAACCGATAATATGATTTTCGTCATAAGGATGCAGATAATCACTATATCCCGGGATCTTTAATTTTCCCAAAATCTTCGGATTGGCAGGATCCCCGACATCAATTACAAAGAAAGGATCAACTTTTTTGAATGTAACCATGTAGAGCCTGTCACCGACAAACCTCACGGAATAAATCTTTTCCCCGGGCGCGATTCCTTCAATATTCCCAACACGCTTCAAATTTGAATCCAAAATATAAACATTGTTTATGGATGGTTTTTCAGAATTCCATACTTCTCCCAAAGTTGTAGCAATGCGGAAATTCCCGTTATATTCATCCATTGAAAACTGATTTAGAATATGCCCGGGAACATCAGATTTCCCTGCGTAACCGATATCAGCTCGTGCAAGAGTGAATTTATGAATAACAGTCTGCTCCTGATCGGACGAATCCATATAAAATGATGGATATTTTTGTTCAGCCACATATAAATTTTCTTTTGAAGCGTAAATATCTCCGCTTGAACCCAAAACAACTTCGTCAACAACCGGAGCCTGAGGATCATCCGTTGGAATACCTGCCACAATCAAATAATTCGTACTTTCATAAATTGGAGAATAAAGAACATTCGTACAGCCGGTAACTTTATCAGCTTCTTTACTGCCGGAGCTGGAATCTAAATACAAAGGAAGCAAATCGCGTTCTTCCCAATTTTTATCCAAAACATGCGAGAATTCAGGTTTATTAACAACCACATAAACCATTGCCCCGACTTTTCTTGACGAAGAATAATTGCCTTCATAAGAAAGCGCTCGTAATTGTTTAATACTGGTGCGATCTTTAATATCAAAAACATAAACCTTAGTTACGGATCCGTAATACGGCACCATAAAAGTGGAAGAGCCGGAAGTATAACCGATAACAACCAAACGTTCACCATCCACATACATATCTCTCGGATAAAAAGTAGTATCATCAAACTTAACCTTATCAAGTTCTGTCATCGCATCCGGCGGATAAGCCTTAACAATTCTTACGCTGTTTCCTTTAACTATATAAATATATTTATCATCATTTTTAACAATATCAGCCTCGTCAACTCCTACAACTTGTACATTGGTCGTGGAATATTCGGGAGCGGAAGATTCTGAGTCGCCGGAAGTTGGAGCGGCGGTAGCGGGAACGGCTCCTGTCTCCACTGCACTATCCATGAACATCATTTTTTCAACTCCGTAATAATTAGGCTGAGAATTCTCATCAATATAACCTTTCAAATCTGCGCAAGAATCAAAATGCTGTAATGCTCCGCCGGTCTCAGCCGCAACCATTTTTTTTTCAATCGTTTTATAGCTGATAGATTTAACATTTTCCGGATCAGCTTTAATTCTCCAAATCATCTCGGCCATCTCTCCACGAACAACATTTTGATCAAACGAAGCAATACTGCTTGGGATAGCCTTCTCGCCCTCCAATGTCTCAACATACTGCTGGTACCAATTTTCACTAACCGTAGCCGGAACCATCAAGTCCAAAGTATTCACTATGATTTTGGCAGCCTCAGCAAAATTAATAGTTTGCTCCGGCCTAAAAAAACCGTCTTTATAACCATTTACAAGCCCCAATTTTGTAGCTGCACACACGTAACCGGAATACCAAGCGTCTTTTACATCCTTATAACAATCCTTACCTTTAGCCTCCTTCCCTGAAGCCTCCATCACTATTTTCAAAAATTCAGCGCGATTTATGGAATTGGCAGGCTTAAAATTACCATCGCTATATCCTTGCACTATCCCCTCGTCTTTCAAATATTGAATAGCCTTATATCCTTTGTCTCCGGTAGATACGTCTCCAAAAATCGCTGCATTATACATCAATTTTGCGCTAACCGAAGAGCTCATCGCCATACTGAAAACCAGCGCACAAAACAAAAGTCCGGAAATAAACTTTCTTGGTTTCATAAAATTAAACTTAAAAAATAAAATTCCACTGACTATAGAGTAAACGAATTATAGCATATCCATATTACAATAAAAAATTGCTTATCCATTGACACTCCCCATCCATTATTATAAATTAAAGCCCTGTAATTAATACCGGTTTAGTATGAATACCAATTTAGGCTGCGCAAACGGTAAACAACGCAGTGGAGCTCTACATTTAACGCAAAAAGTGGATTACGGATTGATTCTGCTTATAGCCTTGGCGAAAAATGCCGAACAAAATAAATTATCAATCAAAAAAATTGCTAACGAAAGTGGCATTTCCTTTCTGTTTCTGCAAAAAATCGCCGGATTATTACAAAAGGCGGGACTGATCAAGGCGGACAGAGGAAAATACGGAGGATACAAGCTGGCAAAAAGTCCAAAAAAATTAAGCCTCAAAGATATTATAGAAGCTGTCGAAGGAAAAGTTGCTATAGTTCCATGCTTAAAAAGCACCAGCATTTGCAAACACAAAAAATCATGCGACATCCGCCACGGACTTGCAAAAATCAATCAGGAAATTCAAAACACGGTAATTAATAAAACCTTGAATTATTTTATTTAATAAATTTATGAACCGAAAAAAATCTGACATTTTGGAAATAAAAGATCTTCACGTAAAAATCGGAAACATCGGCATCCTTAGCGGCATAAATCTCACTATAAAATCCGGAGAAATTCATGCGGTCATGGGCCCAAATGGGTCAGGCAAAAGTACACTTTGTAACGTCCTGATGGGGCACCCAAAATACACCATAACAAAAGGGTCTATTAAATTTAACAACAAAAATATCACTCAGCTCAAACCTAATGAAAGAGCTAATCTCGGCCTCTTCCTGGGCTTTCAGCATCCGCTGGAAATTGCCGGAGTAACACTGGGAAATTTCTTGAGGACAGCCAGCATCGCAAACAATAAAAAAACAAAACAACCTCCAAGCTTTCATGAATTCAGCAAATTGTTAAAAGACAAATTTGCGCTACTGAAAATGGATGAAAAATTTATCGGCCGCTCTATCAACGAAGGCTTTTCCGGCGGCGAAAAAAAACGCGCGGAAATAGTCCAAATGGCAGTACTGGAACCCAAAATTTCATTATTGGATGAAATTGATTCGGGACTGGACATAGACGCCTTAAAAATTGTTGCTAACGGCATAAAATCCATATTCCAAAAAACAAATAGCGGCATCCTACTCATCACTCACTATCAAAGATTACTTAACTATATTACTCCGAACTTCGTACACGTCATAAACAAGGGCAAAATCATAAAGTCCGGAGACAAAAAACTCGCAAAAGAATTAGAGAAAAAGGGCTACGAACATCTCTTTAAAAAAATAACAAACTGAAAAACAGACCATGGCTATTCCCACAAAGACTAAAAAACTTATTACAGAAACCCTTAGCAACTATAAATTTGGCTTCAAAACCAATACTAAAAGCGTATACAAAGCGCCACGCGGACTAAGCCAAGAAACGGTGAAGACAATCTCAAAGCGAAAGAATGAGCCTGACTGGATGCTCCAATTTCGCTTAAAAGCATTGGAAATTTTTGAAAAAAAACCAATGCCGACATGGGGCGGCGACCTGAAGCACATTGATTTCAATAAAATTTGTTATTACCTCCAGCCTCAAGACAAGCCAAAAACCAAATGGAAAGACGTGCCAAAAGAAATAAAATATACTTTTGAAAAACTGGGAATTCCGGAAGCGGAGAGAAAATTTTTAGCAGGCACGGGCGCGCAATTTGAATCTGAAATCGTTTATCATTCTTTGCAAAAAGAACTGACAAAAAAGGGCGTAATTTTTGAATCAACCGACGTAGCTCTCCAAAAATATCCGGAAATTTTTGCATCATATTTTGGGAAAGTAATCCCTGCAACCGACAATAAATTTGCGGCTTTAAATTCAGCGGTTTGGTCCGGCGGCAGCTTTATTTATGTACCAAAAGGCGTACATATAGACCTTCCTCTTCAGACCTATTTCCGCATAAACGCGGAAAACATGGGACAGTTTGAAAGAACATTAATTATCGCGGACGAAGGATCTTCGGTGCATTATTTAGAGGGTTGCACAGCGCCGATTTATTCCACGGATTCTCTCCACGCCGCAGTTGTGGAAATCATTGTAAAAAAAGACGCACGCGTCCAATACACGACTATCCAAAATTGGTCGCACAATGTCTACAATTTGGTTACAAAACGCGCTTTTGCATACCGCGACGCGGAAATGTTTTGGCTGGATTGCAATCTGGGATCCAAGCTTACAATGAAATATCCTGCGGTATTTTTACTTGAGCCGGGAGCAAAAGGAGAAATTCAATCTCTCGCATTTGCAAACCAAAATCAACACCAGGACGCAGGCGCCAAAATAATTCACGCAGCACCAAATACGACCTCGAAAATAGTGGCAAAATCAATCAGTAAAAATGGCGGCCGCAGCAGTTACCGCGGGTTTTTAAAAGTAAACAAAGGCGCATCAAATATAAAAAGCCATATTTCATGCGACGCGCTATTGTTAGACGGGGCATCACGCTCGGATACATACCCAACAATGAATATTGATGAAAGTGAGGTTACGATCGCGCACGAAGCAACAGTTTCAAAAATCGGAGAAGAACAATTATTTTATTTAATGTCACGGGGACTGAATGAAGAAGAAGCGGCTTCCGCTATAGTTAACGGCTTCGCAAAGCCAATAATTAAACAGCTACCAATGGAATACGCATTGGAATTAAACAGATTATTGGAATTAGAAATGACCGGGTCGGTAGGCTAACCAAATAACATGCCAAATCAAAAAAATATAATCATCACGCGAAGTCTCAAAAACGACACAATAAAAGTGGCGAAAAATTCACAAACAACATTTATCGCGATGCTCAAAAAAGGCTGGGATAAGCCAATAAAAATAAAGTTCGACTTTAACGGAGAAAACGCCACTTTAAACTTTATCGCTTTTATAATCGGCACGAAACAAGAAAAATTCCCTTTTGAAACAATCTCAAATCACAATGTTCCAAAAACAAACGCGCATTTTTCTGTCCGCGCTGCAATGTTTGATCAATCCGAAGTCGACTATAAGGGGAATATCACAATCAAACCAAAAGCAAACCTAACAAACGCATATCTCGCGCACCATACTTTGATGCTTTCCAAAAATGCAAAAACTCATACCATCCCCTCTTTGGAAATCCAGGCGGACGACGTAAAAGCGGGTCATGCAGCCACTATTGGCAATGTGGATGAAGACCTGATTTTTTATTTGGAAAGCCGAGGACTGGACAAAAAATCCGCGCAAAATTTACTTATAAAAAGTTTCATGGAAAATGATATAAAAAAAATTCCCGACAAAAAAATTCAAACAATCTTAAAAAAAGAAATCAAAAAATTATTAACCAAAAATCTGAATCATGTTTGATCCGCACTCTATAAAAGAAGACTTCCCTATACTGAACAACAAAATAAACAGCAGACCGCTGATATATTTGGACAATGCCTCAACGACCCAAAAGCCAAAAATCGTTATTGAAGCTTTAAAAAATTATTACGAAAACTCCAACGCAAACATCCACCGCGGGATCCATACGCTCTCGGAAAAAGCGACTGCATCTTACGAAAAAACACGACTGAACATTGCAAAATTCATAAATGCAACAAGTGAAAAAGAAATTATTTTTACTCGCAACACAACGGAATCCATCAATTTAATGGCTTATACATGGGGCGAAACAAATATCAAAGAAAACGACGAAATCATAGTCAGCGCGATTGAACATCATTCAAATCTCGTGCCTTGGCAACAACTTTGCCAAAGACGCCAAGCCAAACTCAAGATAATTCCAATAAAACAAAACTTAACTCTCGACCTAGATCAATACGCAAAACTTTTATCCAAAAAAACGAAACTTGTAGCGGTTACCGGCATGTCAAACGTTCTCGGCACGATTCCAAATCTTAAAAAAATTATTGATTTAGCGCATCAGGCCGGCGCAATTACGCTCGTAGACGGAGCGCAAAGCGTAGCTCACTCCCCCACTGACGTCCAAGAATTAGATTGCGATTTTATGGCATTTTCCGCGCACAAAATGCTTGGTCCGACAGGCATCGGCATTCTTTATGGCAAATACGAAATCTTAAATGACATGCCCCCGTTTTTATTTGGCGGCGATATGGTAAAAGTCGTGGAACAATATAAGGCATACTGGAATGACCTCCCTTGGAAATTTGAAGCGGGCACGCCAAATATCGCTGATGTAATAGCTTTTGATGAGGCTCTGAAATATCTGGAAAAAATCGGAATGGAAAACGTGCAAAAGCATGACCAAAAATTACTCAAATACGCAGTGGAAAAATTCTCACAATATAAAAATCAAAACGTAAAATTATTTTTACCGAACGACATCGTTAATAACGGAGGAATACTTTCGTTCTCAATTAAAGGCATACATCCTCACGATATAGCGACAATTTTTAATGAAGAAGGCGTAGCCATCCGATCAGGCCATCACTGCAGCCAGCCGCTAATTGAAAATTTAAATGTATTGGCCACTGCCAGAATAAGTTTTTATATATACAATACAAAAGAAGATATCGACCTGGCCGAACTGGCACTTCAAAAAACCATTAAAATATTTAAATAAATGGATATTTACTCGGAAATAATTCTCGATTATTTCAAAAATCCTCACAATAAAGGCTTTATTAAAAATGCAACAAGCACTGCAAACGAGGACAACCCACTTTGTGGAGACAAAATTCGCATAGATCTGTTATTTGATAAAAAAGGCCGCGTCAAAAAAGCAACTTTTACAGGGGAAGGTTGCGCTATCAGCCAAGCCTCAGCATCCATGCTTACTGAAAAATTAATTGGCAAAACAAAAGAAGAAATAAAAAACATAAAAAACGACGAGGTCTATGAAATGCTCGGCATTCCAATCAGCCCTGGCCGCGTCAAATGCGCATTACTCGGGTTAATCACAGCAAAAAAGGCAGCAATTCTATCTAAGATTAATAAAAAATAATGACTAAAAAATTCCCTGTTCCCAAGCATCTGCGCACCCAGCCTTACTGGAAAGACCTCAATAATGTCATCGACCCGGAACTCAACATCGGAATAGTTGATCTCGGCCTTATATACGACGTTAAAATCAAAAACAACACAGCCACTGTAATCATGACATTGACCACTCCAAGTTGTCCTGTCGGCCCTTTAATTATCCAACAAATAGAAGACCGCATGCTCTTCTATAAAGGCATAAAAAAAGTTTACATCGAAGTGGTCTGGGATCCTATTTGGACACAAGAAATGATTGATCCGGATATACGCGATCTAATGTTTGGAATTTGAAAAAAGGTTTTCGCTTCGCTCATTTTGCTCGCCCTTAGGCTCGCCGTGCGACTTCGTCGCATGTCCAAACAAATTATTCGGAATCTTTTTTCTCTTCCACTTTCTTTTCAGGCACCAATCGTAATTTATCGAGAGTAACTTGTGATTCCCAGCCATCGGATACAAATTTGATTGAATATTTATCCCCTTCTATCTTGTCAACTTTAGCGCTGTAATAAGCATCTTCCACCCATTCACCAAGCACAACGTCACCAACCTTTATTTTATCTGCGGCAGGCGGCGTATTTGCAACGATCTTATCCATGGTATAACAGGTAGATTCTTGTCCCTCAGCGGAATCATAAAAACTATCATTAAAATCAACAGTCCAACCAGAGCCTTCATTACATTCAGCCCCTAACTTGCCTAAATGCCAATTGTCTTGATACCAATCGGCCAAAACTATATCGCCAGCTTTAAACTTTAGCGCACCGCTGCAAGCTACAAATAAAATCAGAACGGAAAATAGAAGTATTGATTTCTTCATGACATTTTTGAATTAGGAAATAAGGCAAAAGAAATTATATAAAAAAACCTTGTAAAATACAACAAAAACGGTCCGCTAAGCGGGACGTTTTCAATTTTCAAAAATTAAACTTAAATAGTAGGAACGCTATCGGGAGCAATCTTGGTAGAATCAACAGCATCCGAAGAAGTTCCGCCGGTTGACCGAGGATCAGCTTCGGTTCCGCTATTCACGCTACCGCCAGTTGTTTTACCTTTAATTCCAGCCTTAACTTTATCCGTTGCGCCCTTTTTAATTACTTTCTTTTTAACAACTTTTTCAACTTTCTTAACTTTTTTCCCTTTCTTTGCAACACTTTCAACTTGAATTTTTTTGCCACCCAAAACACTACCGGTCAAAAACTCCGGCTTAACCATATAAAGGACCACCGCACCCGCAATAAGCGCAACAATAATCACCACTGCAATTACTTTTTTGTTCATGTTTGTTTTTGTTTTAAAGAATATAACAAGTATATTATACTGTAAAACATACCAGTATGTCAAACGGCTCGTTTCTGGCAGGGCCTGCAGGAATCGAACCCGCGCCAGCGGTTTTGGAGACCGCTGTACTACCACTATACGAAGGCCCTATGAATCGCCTTTATTCCGAAACCTTCTCAATTCTAGCAAAGAATGACTGATCTACAACACCATCCTTAAATATGCTGGAACCAACCATATACTTAATAGTGCCAACAAAACGACGACCATAGAGATCATACGAAGTCATCATCTCCTCTGGGGCAAGCCCACCAGCTACATAAAAATTTAAAAGCCTTTCAGCAAATTTAAGCGCTACGTCAATCCTAATATAACTGACTGAAAATCCATAAATATCTCCAAGTTTGGCTATCGCTTCCTGATAATCTTTATTTTGAGATAAAGGATTTTTCCCGTAAAAATCCGGGAAATCCGGATGAAAAGCCAAAACAAAAACATTATCTCCAGTCAGCCCATAATAAAGTTCAACTTTAGTGGTCGTAAAATCAAATCCGGGGACTTGACCACTAAACAAAGATTTTTCACTCTCTGAAAAAGCGGTCCAATCAACATAAAGTTTGCGCAGCCCGCCTCCGCCGGTTACTTCAATACTTTTCTTTAATACTCCGGGATTTCCTCCGGCCTCTTTCTCCATTTTATCAGCTTCAACAATAAGTTTATCCACATATTCGTCTAAATCGGTAATGAGATTTTTTGCTTCACCGGTATTCTTTTCTTCAAGCTGGAAATACAACGAAATCGTTGGCAGCATTGCCCCTGAATCAGACATAACAAAAGCAACAGGAGAATCAAGAAGAACCTTTATTTTCTGAAGAAAAGAAGTAAACTTTTTAAACATACCGCCGGAATAATCAACCTTGGAATCATCTCCCGCATAACCTTTGGCAATATCGCTTTCAAGCATCTTTATCAAATAATCAGCTTGCCCGCCGGACCCGGCATTTTCAAAATATAAAAATACTCCATCCCCATTAATCTTATCAATAAGCCCAACCTTATAATCCTCATCGGGCAACATCTTCTTTGCAACCTCTGATTCCTGGTCAAATGCAGTGCTTGAAGCAATCCTGAATCCATCAGCCTCAGCAGACCAAAACGCAAAAACATCTCCCATTCCAGCAATCTGCTCAACAAGACTTTTATCAATAGCTTCAAAAAGTTTCCCATAAAAATCACTAAAAAATTTAGCGTCAACAAAAACATATCCCAAATTTTTACTCGCCAAATTATTTGCTTTTAAAGCGAACTTTTCATTTTTATTAAAACCTTCGCCGCTTTCAATTCTCTTAATCGCCGCATCCCTACGCTCTTTTGAAGTGGTCATAAAAAATAAATCTCCATAAAAAGCAACATAAAAATTTTCTTTTTCATTTGTCCAATAATCAATCCCGTCATCCTCTTCATATTTAGCATCACCCCAATGCCCAAGCTTTTTCTCTACAAGCTTATTAATAAGATCTCTCAATTTATCGCTCTCGGAAAATCTGGCGGCAATATAT
>CAYHSM010000012.1:0-17351 GCA_964359325.1 uncultured Candidatus Peribacteria bacterium | reverse complement strand
CAGGGAAGTTAAAAAAACCCTGCTCTTGATCGCTATGTAATTTCATTGTAATCAAATGATCCGCTCCCGCAGTGGAAATCAAATCGGCAACCAGCTTCGCGGAAATCGGCTCGCGCGGAGTGGCTACGCGATCTTGCCTTGCATAAGCATAATGCGGCATCACAACATGTATCCTTCCGGCAAACGAACGCTTCAAAGAATCCAGCATTATAAAAAGTTCCATCAAATCTTCATTAACATTTGCAGAAGCTGTCTGAATGACAAAAACATCCATGCCTCGCACGGTATCAACCGGCTTGGCATAAATTTCATTGCAGGCAAAACGAGAAATAAACATTTCAGAAAGAGGAAGACCTAAACATTTCGCTATTTCTTGAGCCAACTGAGGATGAGACGTTCCTGAAAAAAGTTTTATAGGATGAGTAATCATGTTTTTTTAAATATCTTCTGTCTATAACTTAACATGCTCATCGTCTTTTTTCAAATATGCGGGACCATATTCTTGAACTATACGATCAAGCATACTTAAATCCCCTTCCGTTACGCTCATATTTGGCAAAATCTTTACCAATTCTTTATCAACATCAGCCTGCCCGCATCCAACTATTTTCACATTCAAATTCGGCAAACAAATATCATTATAAATTTCATCAAAAGCTCGACTCAATAAAAATCTCGCATTCCCAAAAATCAAAGGCAATTTACCTGCAATGGCAAAACCCGCAGCCGCAGAAATCATATTGGATTCAGCTAAACCGAAACAAAAATATCTGTCAGGAAAAACTTTTGCAAATTCCTCGCAATCGGATTCTTTAATGGCGCCGGTATCCAAAATAACAAGATTCTTAATATTTTTACCTAATCTGATTAGTATATTGTTCATATAATTCTTTAAGTTTTGGAATAATCACAGCCATTTCTCCGTCGCTTAAGTTGGCACTTTGATAACTGGGCTTACGTTCAGCAAAATCCACTCCTTTTCCAACTATGGTATGACACCAAATACAAACCGGCCGACGTACCGCAGTAAATGCCCTGGAAACAGTATTAAGCAACTGATCAAAATTATGCCCATCGGTCACCTGCATAACTTGCCATCCAAAAGATTCAAATTTATCCTGCAAATTTTCAACTTGTAGAATTGAACCGGCCTGCACCCTGTTGTTATCCACAAAAACTATCAAATTACTGAGATTGTACTTTGCAGCCATCATGGCAGCCTCCCAAACCTGTCCGCAAGTAAGCTCCCCGTCACCTAAAACCGCGAAAACCCGCTGCATTTTGCGATCCATTTTTAATGCAAGCGCAAGCCCCAAAGCCGTAGATAAACCATGCCCGTAAGAAAGCATCGACGCGCTAATCCCCGGTACTTTAGCCCATGGACGATCCTTTAGCATCGCTCCGGGCTTTCCAATAAAATCAAGTTCGGACTTATCAAAAAATCCCAAGTCTGCCAAAATCGCATATTGGACCGGAACAGCATGCCCTTTTGACAAGACCAGGTAATCCTGGTCTTTATTCCCCGGCTTGGCAGCGTCGTAATTCATAACAGCTTTATTCCCAAACAATCTTCCGTAATACAAAGACACCAAAATCTCCACAACAGACATGCAACTTCCCATATATTTAAGCCCGCCTTTATGCAAAGCGTTTAATGTATCAAGCCGAATTTGGGCCGCCTTGGCCTCTAATTCTTTTGTCAGCATAAAAATTATTATTTTCTTTCGTCTTCCGCGTAAACATGCACATACTCGGATTTGTCATAATCGTAAAGTTCATCAGCCTTAAAAAATCTTTTCACTTCTTTCCCTGCATTTTCAACCGTATCGGATGCGTGGATGACATTGCATGCCACACTCATAGCAAAATCTCCGCGGATTGACCCGCTCTCAGCTTCACGAGCCTTGGTAATGCCTGTAATTTTCCTTACGGTTTCGACGACATCCAATCCTTCCCAGCACATCGCAAGCACAGGAGTGCTTTGCATAAATTTTGCCAAACCCCCAAAGAAAGGTTTATCCGCAATATGAGCATAATGCTCGCGTAAAAGCGCTTCATCAAGAGTCATCATTTTGAGTCCAACCAATTTCAACCCTTTCCGTTCAAAACGGCTGGTAATTTCACCGATAAGTCCCCTTTGTATGGCATCCGGTTTGATTAAAACTAAAGTTTGTTCATGTACTCCTGCAGACATAATAAAAAATTTAATGAATAATGAAAAAGCAGGCGTATTGTAGACCATAGGCCATGGCCAAAGCAACAAAAACGACGCTAAACCGTGGCAGTCACATCTTCAATCTTAAGTTCAGCCTTTCCATTAAAAGTGGTACCAACCGGAAGTTGCCCGATAATCGCAAAATCAACCTCTTTTAACACTTTATCCGCCTTACCATCTCCTTCCTCCACTCCATCAAGTTTTCTTACAGAACCGCCTTTTGGAATAACCATTTCTCCACCGTTTTTTAAATTAATCCTTAATTTTTCACCGGCTTTAAAAGCAACAACCTCTTTCAATTTCAAACCTTTCTCAGGCATTTTTTTAGGATCAGCAAGCACCTCGGCAAATTCGGTATTATTCATATCTTTAGCTCCACTTTCGGCCTGCGCTTCTGTCCCTCCATATTTCTTGGCAGTCCCTTCCAGGGATATAAAAGAAACTTTTCCTTTTTCATGAATAGCTTTAATAATTCCGCCTTTCTCACCCATGTCGGCAACGGAAGATTCAATATCGGAACCTCCTCCATCCAAAAGAGCACCTCCGCCCAAAATCCATACAACCCATTTTGCAATAGGATTTGAACCGTCCAATGCTGCCAAATAAGCTGCGTTTTCACGCGCTTCTTTTTCCTGAGCAGTTTCACCTTCAGGCCCCTCTCCAACCTTTATAACCCCAAGCCACGACAGTGCCATACCCGCAAAAGAACTCTTCAAAGCTTTTACTTTTGCATCTTTTGCTTTTGCCAAGTCTTGCTCTTCTGTTGATTCTTTATTTTCCTCTTTAGGCTTTTCAGCGGGAGCAGGAACTGCCTTGTTATAAGCTTCATAATCCGCAACAAAAGTAGACGTTTTCATATCAAACTCAGGAGCAAAACCGGTAATACCCGTAATTTTTACTTTAAAAGGAATCTCATAAGTCTTTGGAGGCGTTTGCTTTTTCTGATATTCAACAAACTCTTTATATCTCGCGAAATCTTTACCAAATTTTCCCTCAGAGGCAGCGACAATGGAATTTGCATAAATTCCGGCAATCGCATCATCAACTTCTTCCTTTTTAACAGTTAATCCTGCAGCTGCATTCAACTTTTCAACAAACTTTGTTAAATCTTTCCCTGCCAATAATTTTAAAACCGCATCTGTTAACGATTGTTTTACGGAATTAAAATCCAAATCACCGCTTAAAACTCCGCTAACTTCTTGTCCGTTTAAATTAAGAACATTACCAAGTTCTTCAAAATCTTTTTGCATTTTTGCCTTTAACTCTTCAACTGTTCCTTTAAGCTCACTTAATTGAACTTCAGTCTGCACTCCGGCCAATGCGGCACCTGTTTCTTTCCTGGCTTCAGCAACTGCTGTCGGGGCTTTAGGTGCTTCGAGTGGTTTAGGCTGACTCTCTGGCGCAACGGCAGAATTTTCCACACCTATCATTTCTTTTACTTTCCCAAAGGCTTCAATGGCCTTAGCCCCAAGGGCTTCAGTAGCCTTAGCCCAAAGACCTTTAAAAACCAACTTATTTTCTTTAGAACTGAATTTCATAGTATTTTTGTTTTTATTTCTATTTATTATACCAAAAAAGCCCTAAAACTTCAACAGCTCCTCAAATCTTTTCTGGTCACTATACGGCCCGATCACAGCCAACTTCATCTTTTCTTCAACAAAAAGATCCTTGGCCACTCTCCTTATATCAGCCACCTTAACCTCATCAATCAATTTCATAATCTCTTCAGGATCCTTGGCGGCCTTGTGCAAAAGCTCATATTTGGCCAACAAATGCGCAAATTCCTCACAGTCTTCCAAGCTCAAAACCATTTTCCCTTTCAAATACGCCTTGGATTTCTTTAATTCAGCCTCGGGAACATCTTCATCTTTAACCTTTTTGTACTCGGCGATAATTCCACTCACAGCCTCATCTATCCTGCTCAAATCCACTCCCGCATTAGTTACAATCACTCCGCCATCCATATAATTATCAGTGGAAGTATGAATATAATATGACAAACCCTTAGCTTCCCTTACTCCCAAAAACATCCTGCTACTCATATTCCCGCCCAAAATCACAGCCAACAACTTCAATGCCCAATGATCCTTATTTTCTTCCGCGTACCCGGGAAAACCGATTGCAACATGCGCTTGTTCCGTCTTTTTATCTTTCAAATAAACACGCCCGCCATCCTTTTTCTCCAAAAGCTTAAAATTATAAGCTTTTTCCTTAACTTCAATTTCAAAATATTTACTTATCATATCCGTAACAGCCTTATGATCGATATTTCCAGCAACAGCAATCACGGTATTGTCAGGTGTATATAATTGCTCTTTATATTTTACAAAATCTTCGTGATTCACAGACTTGATAAGCTCTTTTGTCCCGATTTGATCCCATCCAAGCGGCTGATCGCCAAAAATCAAACTCTCAAAATTCCAACCGATTTGATACATGGGAGTATCCTGATACATATTATATTCCTCCAAAATCACTCCCCTCTCTTTTTCTATTTCCTCTTGTTTGAATTTGGAATGAATAAGCATGTCGGACAAAACGTCACACGCGATTTCAAGATTTTCACTGGCCACTTTTACGTAATAACCGGCGTATTCTTTCCCGGTAAAAGCATTAAACTCTCCTCCAACGGAATCAATGGCCTCGGAAACTTCTTTTGTATCTTTAAATTTATTAGCGCCCTTAAAAAACATATGCTCCAAAAAATGCGAAATACCGCGAATTTCGTGATGCTCATAACGACTGCCCGCTCCCACCAAAACAAGCACAGTCACGGCTTTGGTGCCGGAAAGTTTTTCGGTAACAAGCCTTAATCCATTTTGAAACGTGATTTTTCTAAACATACGAAGCCGATTATATCATACGTTGCAAAGCACCGCATACCAAATTTCACCAGTTAATTCTACAAAAAGGAGCCGCCTAAGGCGCCGCCTGAAGAACTCTCGCCCCTAACCAACGAGAGTTCTTCAGGCCTGCCTGCCCGGTAGGCAGGGCTGCTTGTCCGTTTTTAATTACCGCTTTTTGGGAAAACTAAATACTTTATTCCCAGCAGAATCAAAAACAGCGGCCAGTACACCAGGAACGGAAAGGAAATTTGTCCCAGTGTCCCTAGCAGGAAGAGCACTCCGAGAATAAGGAGTACAATCCCCTGGTACAGATGACTTTCGAGTTTCATATACGGTTTGGTTAAAAAATAAACTTTTTAATATAAATTAAGCAGCTTTCTTCTCGGATTTTCGCAGCATATCCATAGCCGAAATCGGTTTTTTCAATTTTTTATTTTCTGACTTGGCTTTAGTGGATAAGAATGATTTATCCTGCCACCAATTAATTCCTATTTCCTTGGCCCGCTCTACAGAGCAAATCACTAATCTAATCTCAATTGTAAGAAGTTCGACATCTGCAATGGAAATTCTGATGTCACCGGCAATGACAATGCCCTTGTCGAGAACTCGCTCGAGAATATCCGCTAAATTAGTAGTTACAAGAGAGCTTTGAATTGGCTGTGACATAATTTTTTAGTTTAAATAATAATAAATTTATATAAGTTTCATTGGCCCCAGATCTATGTTTAAGTCCTCCTTTTTCAGACCAAAAGTTTTCCTCAAAACTTCCAATCTCTTTTCCAAGAGTTGAAAAGTTAAGCCCATTTTTTCAATTTCTTCATCGCGGAGGCTTCCGCCTTCCACTCTTCTCATTGCCTGTTTTTCCATTAATCCTTTCAAAAGTTCAATTATAGTCAAGGCTAGTTTTGCCAATCCCGCCTCTTTTGGAGACTCTTTTACGCTCGTAGGCAGATACTGCGTAGCTTTTTCGAGCTCTTCGCGAAGTATTTTCAATTCTGCAAGCTCCAACGCTTCCTCTTTTTTGGAGAAAGATTTGTCTTCAAAGCCCCCCATTCTCACCCTTTCAATTGAAGCCAAAAAAAGTTTCAGATTGAGGCCGATTAAATCAACATCAGCAATCGAGAGAATAACATCTCCGCTAACAACAACTCCTTTGTCCAAAACCCGATCTAATAATTCGACTAAGCCAGCGCTACTGGAAGCTGTCTTTACAGATGGACTGCTTATTGTCCGAATGGCTGGATGTTTCGACATATTTAAAACTTTATAAAATTATATGGCGGCCAAGGGCCGGTAAAATCGCATTTGAAATCCTTAAACTCCTCATTTAGCTTTTTTAAAGCTTGCATAAAAGTATCAATTTTGTCTTTCTTTACCAGAAAAGCGGCGTTTAAAATCATATCCGCTTCCTTTCCGGTCAGATTTTTATTGAGAAGTCTATTTTCAATCTTTTTTTCAGCCTCTCGTCCAAGGGTTTCGAAGATTTCCGCAGTAGCCTGATTTATCTTTTCCTCTATTTTGGAAGTCAATATATTTTCCAGCTTTTTTTCAAGGAAAAAACTTGCCCCTTTTGATTTTGACAAAAGTTCCCGCTCTAATTTTTTGATTTCATCATCAGTTTTACGAATTTCTTCTCTAAAAATCCCGGTATCATTGTATATTTTTATTCCCCACTCCTGCCTATCGCTAAACTTTGTCAATATATTGCTTAATTTCTCCCAATTTTCTCTTAAAAATTCTTGCAAGCCCTTCATGTTTTTAAAAACAGTACCAAATTTCCAGGGTATAACTGAAGACGTTTGCATACATTCGTCCAATACCGCCGCATGGGATCTAACTTGAGGTTCAGCCCACTTTAAATCCTGCAATTTTTTCTTGATTAATTCCGGTTCAAAATCGCAAAGTTCAACATCGCTTATTACCGCCTCAATATCTTTATAAGAAACAGTATAAACATTTTTTCGTTCCACCCCTTTGGTTTTAACAGGGATAGAAGAGCTTACCCGAATACCGTAGATGTAGAGTCCTTTATTCATAATAATTTTATCCTTTTACTTCGTCACGTTCCTCATGAGGATGGGTATATCTTTGTCCGAGATTTTCGTAGGAGGTAATATCGAATTTTGAATCCAGCTTAACAACATAAGTATTTCGGGCATACGTTGTGGATTGCGGGACAATTGTCGCGACATATTTATCCTTTTCCACTACTTCAAATCTTACTTCCCATCCCCCTTCGACTTTACCGGCTTTTAAAAGGGTCACTTCCTTTTTGAGTTCTCTTTTCAAGAATTCGGTAGCGGACTTGACTGCTTTATCTATCATATTGTTTAAGGTTAATTAATAAATTGTTATTTTAAAGTTAATCTTTTGAGATTTTTCTTTCTTTTCCGGACGTAAAATAGCTTCCGGACGGAGGAAGAACCTCAGAGGAAATGTTTTCGCTTCGCTCATTTTGCTCGCCCTTAGGCTCGCTACGCGACTTCGTCGCATGAATGTGTTTTTCAGGACCGCCCTCTCTTTCTCCTTCTTCTTCCTCTGCCTCAAGAGCGTTTAATCGAGCCATTATTTCTTTTTCCCTTTTAAGGTATTCTTTCTCGGTAATTTTATCCACTTCAAAAAGAACTTGAGCTTCGAGTAGTTGCTCGCGGAGTTTTCCCGGATCACTCAATTCCTGATCAGCCTGTTTTTGAATCTCCTTAAAAATTCCCATTAGGCCTTTCCAGGGCAGAAGTAGAATGTCATCGATAATTAACATTTAATTAAGTTTTATGTTCTAAAAGATGGACCGGTACATTGACAAAATTATAAGGAGGAACCGGCCCAAAATATTTAAACTTGGTTCGATCGTCGTGTTGTTTGGCCAATTGGTTTACTTTACGGTCAAATTCTTCCATTTTACTTTTATCAACCAAAAAAACGGAATTGATAACCATCCATTCTCCCATAAGAAAATTGTCTTTGGAATCTGTCGAAATTTCTTTAAGCGATGTCAAAATCATTTTTTGCTCGCTTTCTTTTTTTGCCTGTAATGCCGCTTCGACCATCTTTCCCAATTTCATCCTCTGGTCCTGTGTGGCAGTTTCCCTGATGGCATCTCTAAATGTTCTTAATTCTTCATTTTCAGAAACGAGCTCCTGATAAATAGCCGGCATTTCTTTCCATATCACCTTTAAACCTAATTCCGCTTTGCCTTTTATCCTGTCCAGTTGTTCCGTTAGCATTTCATAGTTTTCCTTCAGCAAATTCTCACTAACAATATCCAAATCTTCAGCAATTACTCCATAGCGTACCGGCAAAATCGTATATTCCTCCATAGCTTTTTCTAAAACCTTTTGATGAGCCATGCAATTTTCACGATTCACGGGGTATTTTCTTAATGGAGAATTACTGACTATACAGGAGAGATCTTTGTGACGAACCGTATAGACCTCATCATTTCGATCGCCTATGCCTATCGATCCAAATTCACGGGGGCGATGTTCCCTGATTATCGCGTAGAGATATTTTCCTTCATTAGCCATATTAATTGTTGTTAAGAAAATTTTTCACTTTTATTTATTACTATTTTCTGAATATCATTTTCCTTGAAAGAATAAACATAATTTTGGCAGTAATTTTCCAAAATTTCGTAAGCTTGCGCTACACGCTTCATCTCTTCCTCCGAACCAAGTTTATCCGGATGATGCAAAAGAGCAAGCCGACGATAAGTTTGCTTGATATCAAATAGACTGGCTTCTTCCGGCAACTGCAGTGTTTCTCTTGCTCTATCAACAAGTTCAAAGTCTCCCAACCTGAGATCAATATCCACAAAACTATAAATTGGCAAGGGACCAAAATATTTAAATCGCAATTTGCCGTACCGCTCGCTCAATTTATTAATAACTTCATCTAATTTGCTTTCCTGATCCCTCTTAATTAAGAGGGATTGGTTAAGCATCATATTTTTGTCCATAAGCTTACTAGAACGAATATCCAAAACAACTTTTTGGAGCTCAGTTTGGATATCTGACATATATTGATTACGCTGTTTTCCTACTAATTCAAAAGCCATTTTGCCCAACTCTAATTTAGCCATTAAAGTGGAATCTTTTCCGGTCCCAAACTCTTCTGAGGCACTAATTTCTTCCAAGAAAGCTCGTTCGTCCCAAAAAACTTGAAGGATAAATTCAGCCTTATATCGGATCTTATTAAGAGCCAGAGTAAATTGGAAATAGGCTCTTTTTAAAAGAGTAAACAGTTCTTTTTCATCTTTAACAATCATTCCAAAACGCATTGGTATAATATTCATATTTTTTGCCAGCGCCTCTACTGTCTGCTGGTGAGTGGTTACATATTGATGCATCTCCTCTTTATCAAACTCGTCAAAGTTAATTATGGATGTATCGCTGACCAGCGCTGTAATATCTTGGCATGGAACCAACTTTAACGCTTCATTGTTAATTCCTTTTAAATCAGCTATCGCTCCTGCAATTTGGTCTTGCGGAGTGTCCGTAATGCCGTAGAGATATTTTCCTGTCTTGTCCATATTATTAATTTTTAAATAAATTGTTCCACCTTTAATTCGGATTTTGGTAAAGAATAGCCGCGGGTTTCTTTCATATTTTTAATTGCTTCTTCGAAATTTTCCATAGTGATGTGGAACTCTGAAAGTTTGTTGGAAAAATTTTTTCTTTTAATAAAACTTTCGATAGCAAGCATGGCAGCTTTACGACAGAGCGTTTCTATATCCGAACCGGTAAAACCGGAAGTCCATGCGACTATCTCCCCGCAATCGATATCCGAACCCAGCGATTTATTTTTAAGATGAATTTTCAAAATCTCTAATCTATCCTTTTCATCAGGCGCCACAATTTCAAGAAGAAAATCAAAACGGCCGGCACGAAGCAAAGCCGGATCAATCATGTCCAGTCGATTAGTTGCTCCCAAAACCACAACTCCTTTTAATTCCTCAATCCCATCTAATTCTGTAAGAAATTGGCTTACCACGCGTTCGCTAACATGCGAATCACCGCTTTCCCCTCTTTTTGGAACAAGACTGTCCAGTTCATCAAAAAATATGATGCAAGGGGCGGCCTGTTTGGCCTTTTGAAAAACTTCACGAACGCCTTTTTCCGATTCGCCGACATATTTTGATAAAAGCGCCGGACCTTTAACGGAAATAAAATTTACCCCGCATTCATTAGCCGCAGCCTTAGCAATCAAAGTTTTCCCGCAGCCGGGAGAACCATATAAAAGAATACCTTTGGAAGGGGTTAAATTGGCTTTTTTGAAAAGATCGAAATGCTTCAAAGGCCATTCGATAGTTTGCTGAAGTGTTTGTTTAACTTTAGTAAGCCCTCCCACATCTTCCCATTTTACATCCGGAATTTCGGTAAAAACTTCCCTTAAGGCGGAAGGCTCGACTACTTTTAAAGCTTCATAAAAATCATCCATGCTTACTTCTAATTTCAAAAGTATTTCGGAAGGAATGTAATCTTTTTCAAATTCAATTTCCGGCATGAGTTTTTTCAAGGCTGCCATTGCCGCTTCGCGGGCAAGCGCTTCCAAATCCGCGCCTACAAAACCGTGTGTTATTTCAGCTAAGCGTTGCAAGCTAACATCAGAAGTTAAAGGCATGCCTCTCATATGAATTTCAAGAATTATCTTCCGTCCATTTTTATCAGGAATACTAATTGAAATTTCCCTGTCAAAACGTCCCGGCCGACGCAGCGCAGGATCCAGGGAGTGCGGAATATTAGTGGCTCCGATTACAATAACTTGTCCTCTATCGGAAAGTCCGTCCATAAGCGCGAGCAATTGCGCGACTATTCTTTTTTCCACTTCACCGGTCACTTCCGCTCTTTTTGGCGCGATAGAGTCAATTTCATCTAAAAAAATTATGGCCGGAGAATTTTCTTTCGCTTCTTCGAAGAGTTCGCGCAAACGGGCTTCACTTTCTCCATAAAACTTGGTTACAATCTCCGGTCCGTTTATATGAATAAAATGAGCATTAGTCTCATTGGCTATTGCCTTGGCAATCAAGGTTTTCCCACAACCTGGAGGGCCGTAAAGAAGTACACCTTTAGGAGCCTCTATGCCCAAACGCTTAAAAATTTCAGGATATTTTAAAGGCAGTTCAATCATTTCCCGAATACGCTGGACTTCTCTAGAAAGTCCCCCAACATCTTCATAAAAAATCCCTACGCCCCTCTTTTTTTCCTTCGCGGCATCTTTGATTTTTATACTGGTGGAAATATCTATTATCACAGGTTTCGCAGGATCGGTATCCAATACTGAAAAATCATGGGATTGAGTACCAAAAAGTGTAGCTCTTATCTTGTCTCCTTTCACAACAGCTATCCCGGCAAGTAATTTATTTAAGTAGTTATCTTCTTCGCTTATTAAATCCGATGCTGTCAAAGGAGACAAAATAATTGTCTTCGCTATTTCAGCTTTGATCTTTTTTATTTCTATTTTCTCCCCCAATGAAACAAAAGCATTTTCACGAATAATGCCATCAATTTGAATTAATCCCTTTCCACGTTCTTCCGCAAAAGACGGCATAACTTTTGCCACTGAAGATTTCGCCTTAGCAACACTACCGTTATATAAGCTTATAATATCACCGGCTTCCACATTTAATTTTTTCATAATTTCCGGATCGAGTCTGGCAATTCCTCTGCCCACATCACGAGCTCCTCCCTCTGCCACTCTAAGAGAAATTTTTTTTTGAAATTGTTTTGGCTTTTTGTTCATATAATGTTGTTGTGGCCTGTTAGAAATTTAGGACGTTAAGGCGGTCAAGCAGGTTTTCTATTTCTTCTAACGCATTTTTTAGTTCTTCGATTTTCTTTTTCATCTTTTGTCTCGTGATTTTCTTCAATTTTCCTTTTTTGTTTGGGTCAGATAAGTCCGTTTTCAGTTTAGTGATTTTTTTATCAAGTTGATCTTTTAGATTAATCAGTTTTTGAATAATTATTTCTTTAATCATACTTTGTTAGAATAATTTGTTAGCTAGAATTTCCAATTTTTTCAAACCCTTGATTTCTTCAGGCTCTTGCTCTATCTCGGTAAATTCGTAATTTCCAAAGTCTTTTTTTAGCTCTTTGATGTAATTTTCCTGCGTCTTCCTTCTGGCTTCTAGCCATGCGCTGCCCCGCTCTTTTGGGACAATATTATTAATAACAATATGTCTCACTGGAATATTCATGACATCAAGATCTTTGATCATTCTCTTGGTTTCATAAACACTCAGGGCTTCGGGGATTGTTATAGCAACAAATTCCGTTTTTTCAGAATCAGTTAAAAGTTCGTTAACGTGTTTGACGGTTTTTTTCATATTCATAAGGAATTTGTCTATTGCGTCCTCTCCACTTTTTTTTGAAAACCGGCTAACCATGTAGCGATATTTCCATCTCAATTTGGCCAAATATTTAATCCAATTGTCCAATAAATCAGGCAGAGCCAATAGGCGAAGAGTATGGCCGGTTGGCGCTGTATCCAAAATATACCGATCATATTTTTCCTCTTCCATGAAATCCATGATTCTTTTCAATCCCATCACTTCGTCCAGACCTGGTAGAGAAAGGTCAAATAATTCAGACACCTCCTGCGCCTCAAGATAAGTGCCCTCGTTTAGAATTTCTCTTATATCATCCCCATATTCCTTTTTAAAGTCTTCCCATGTCTTTTTGGCATCTATTTCCAGAGCAAAAAAATTTCTAAAATCGGAAACAAGTTGAGGTTCATTTGAAAGTTCTTGCTCCAGGGAATCTCCCAAAGAGTGAGCCGGATCGGTAGAAAAGATCAGGATTTTTAGTTTTTTGTCTTTGGCCAATTTGACTGCACAAGAAGAAGCGCATGTAGTTTTACCAACTCCTCCTTTTCCACCAAAAAGGATGAACTGTGTTTTTTTTTTGAGAAGTTGCTTCAATGACATATTATTTCCCGGGTTTAAATTCCAAATTCAAAACGCCATTCTTATAAGACTTCTTACTCGTTTTAGAGTTGACGGAATAAGGCAGTGAAATTTCTTTACGGTATTGTAAATGGCCTTCTTCACCCGCTTCCAAAATTAAAATATCGTTTTTGACTTCGATTTTGATTGTGTTTTCGGCCACTCCCGGAATTTCCGCTATTATGACGAGATTATCTTTTTCCTTAAAAATATCCACAATCGGCTCTCTTATTTCTTCCACCACAGGCCCTTTTGCGGTTTTTTTAACATTACCAAAGGATTCCACCCGCGGACCGCCACTACCGCCCAGACCTGTTCTTATAGTAAATCCATAAACTCCTTTAATATCCTTTCTTTGTTTTAAACCTTTAAGCGCATCCATACTGGAAAGTTTTCTTCCAATACCTTTAATTTCTCCCTGCTTGCTGATGACTCCTCCTTCTTTTTCCAATTTAGAGGCCAAGTCTACCAGATTGCCAATACCTTTAAAAAGTCCTCCCAAAAAACCTCCTCCCTTGTCCTCATTTTCCTTTTTAAAATCTTTAGGCATATTTTTGAAAGTTAATAATCGAGCCTTATTTTTTTCAATCCTTTTTCTTCTTTAAATTCATTTTTTTCTTTTGAGCATGGAAATAAAGAAGGATGTAATTTTATTAATTGGTCGAGCTCTTTTGAAACAGAGACTAGTCCTCGCTCATTTTCAATGAGTCTCAGTTTTAAACTATCTTTTTGCTTTATGAATCGCTTTTCTTGTTGTTGTAATAGATATACGGTTATAGCAGGATTAGCATTGTTACTGGCCGGCATCGCTGTTTTGCGATTCAAAGTGCGAGCGGGCCGTTGATGCAAAATGTCTGAAATACCTTTTGTTGCCGAAACGCCTTTTATGCTCATATAATGTTTAGGTTAAGCTGTAACTTTAGTTCGATTGGAACTTATTTTCTCTAATTCTTCCAACTCAAAGAGCGGTCCCGCCTCTTTCTTCATTTTAGGAGTTTCCATCGGCTTTAATCTTTTCTCCGATTTCCTTAGGCTCGTTACGCGACCTTGTCGCATGCATGCTCCGCAATAACGGTTGATCAATTCGTTTACTATTTTTTTGACTTTTTGTTGTGTCGTTTTTTCTCCCAGACGACTGGTTTCTGAACTTAAAACGTCTTCACAAATTTGACGAAAAACCACATCGGTACTCATAACTTGAGCTCCGCTGGCTTTTATTGCTTTAGCTACCATAATGCATCCTCGAACTGTAGGGGCAAAATCATATGCTCCGGTTTTTCGCAATCCTCTAACGATGTCAACAATTTTCCCCGCCTCCTCAACAGTTAAATCTGATTTTGTTCTAGTTATCTCAACCTCTGTTTTTCTATCAAAATAATCCAGATCAATAGTTATCATTCTGTCCCTCAACGCATCCGCGCTCTTATGAGTGCCTGCGTACTCTTCAGGGTTGCTGGTAAAGATGGCCGTGAACCTGGGATCAACTTTCAAGTAAGCTTCTCCATTTGAATGGCTGGGAGGCAGACTCATTGTTTTTTCCTGTAAAATAGGCAAAAGAACATTATTGGCCTCTGCCCGGGACCGCGTATATTCATCATAAACCAATGTAAATCCATATCTGCAAGCGTCTACCAGACGGCTGTCAATCCATGACTTGGACATACTTTCTTCTTCTTTTAAAACCGAAGATATAAAGTTGTCTCTAAGTCTTTTATAGCGATATCCCTGCTCGCCACCAATAAAATCGGCAGTCGTATACTGCTCATCGCCATGAACAAGCGTGACCGGACGCCCGAGTTTACTTGCAATATGAAAAGCTAAAGTAGTTTTGCCTGTTCCCGAAGCTCCTCGCAAGTGAATTGGAAATCCACATTTGATATAAACTAAGGCTCTGTTTGTAATATCTTTTATATATCGGGTTTCAACAAAGTTGGGCATTGGTTGAGGTTCTAAAACGGTTGCAGCATCGTCTGTTTCTGATTGATACATAATACTTATGGGTCAAATAATAATTAAAACAATGTAGGTTATTTTTTCAGGTTTTTCTTTTCAAAGGAAGATTTCTCTTGCGGACATTTTTGGAACGGCCAATGCCTGGTTCCGCATTTCACGCAGGAAAGCATAAGTTTCTTTCGCTCCGCTTCCACTTTTTCTTTTCCTTCCTCTACTGTTTTTATCCCGGTTTTAGCTTCATGCGTTATTTCTTTTTTTTTTACAATATCACCAGCGGGAACTTCCCTCGTACCTGCGCCCGCTAATCTTCTTTCTTCACGCTCATAAGCCTGAATTTCGCCCACCACCGCTTTAACGTCACTCATCATTTTATTGTAATCTTTTTTTCTTGTTGCTTCGCTTTCACTCAAGAATTTTTTCATCTCGGCTTTTAAAGTGCCGTTCTCTCCTCCAAATTGCTTCAATAAATCCATGCTTTCTCTCCTTATCTCCTTAGTCCTTTCTCTAAGTTCTTTAATGCTTCGACGTGCATCTTCCATCATCGTCTTATAAGTAGCCATCCTTTCGGTTTCGCTGTGAGCCAAAAGTTGGCTCACGCCGACGGCGAGTTCTTTATTTTCTTTTGCTATTCTCTGCATCAGATCACGCGCATCTTTTATGATTGCCTGCCCCTCTTGGCGGATGTGCTGAATTTTACTCTTGATTGCACCCATGGTTTTTTGGTAAGTAGCAAGCCTGTCTTTTTCCCCTTCAGCCAAAAAGAGTTTGACAGCGGAAGCATTTTGCTTAACAAAAGAAGCTCTTTCCTTGCCTTCCTGAGCTCTTTCTTTGCCTTCCTGAGCAAATTCTCTTAGAAGTTGGTGAGTTTCACTTTTTACACTGTTGACCCATTTTACACGAGATGACCTGAGTTGAGTTGTCGACATAATTTTGGTAATTAAAAATTAAAGAATTATATATAAAATTTCAATTTCAGTTAGTTAGCCCACTCCTTTCCCTCCACAGGCAGAGCAAGGGAGGTTGCTATCGTCAAGACTCTTTCCTCCACCTTTACATTCCTGGCATACGTCACCCTTTTCAGCATAGATATATCCTTTTCCTTTACACACGGTGCAAGTAAGTCGAGAATGCGATTGCACACCTGCCCCTGTGCAAAAATGACATTTTGTCATAGGATCCATCACGAAGTTCTTTCCTCTTCCTCCACATACTTGGCACGTAGCCAGTTTAGATAAAATGCTAAACGGATCTTTTCCTGTACCTTTACAAAATGCACAATTCATGCTGCCCATCTTTGATTAGTATAATTAAGTAATTAATCAATATTCCTATCCCACGACCCGTCCTTTTTCTTCCTTCAATTTCTCCCATTCCAAATTTAGAGCCACCCTTTCATTTTTAAATTCTTCCAAAAATGCCTGCATGTTACATTGAGTATCGCCGAGTTGCTGTTCAATCATTTTTCCTATTTCAAATTTTTTCTTTCTTTGTTGCGCTCGAAGTTTATCAATAAATCCTTTAAATCTTTTTGCATCCGGCTCTTTCAAGAGGTTTTCCAGTTTTGAAGCAATTTGTTCCGTTTCTTTCATGAATTCCCGAAGAATTTTTCTGACTTCGTCTTCTCTGCCGGATTGCATCTCCATAAGATCATTTATCATATCCGCAAAATCTGAATGACGGATGGATTTTTTAGCCAGAATGTTTCCAAGGTCTTTTATCGTCCCCTTCCATCCTTCCCGATATTCTTCCATTATTCCACTTACTTCCTCCACTACTTTTCTAATCAAAGCCATGCGATTATCAAAAAAATCTTTAGCCAATATATCCTGATTTTGCGTTAAATTTTGTACCATAATTTATTCTGTAATTTCTTGTGTAGGCTGTTTTCTCTGCCTGACTCAGTTTTGACATGCCTTTTAATTATGAAACAATTTTTGCTTCTCCGGAGGGATAATATATGCCTCTGGGAATTAAAAAGGACGTCAAATCTGCAAAATAAAATTATTTTGCAGAAGCTGCAGTAGCAGTGAGTCCGATAGCTTCAGCGTACTTCAAGTACGTTTCAACAGAAGCCACGACTACTCTAGCCTCGATGGCAAGAAGCTCGATTCCCACGAGGGAAACACGAACCCATGCGTCTACAACCACACCTTTATCGAGGATGCGATCGATGACTTCCACCAAGCTGGAGCTGGACATGTTTTTTTCAACAGCCATATCGTTTGGGGTTAAAGAATAAACGCTAACAAAAAACAATATATTGGTTTTTGTTATTCTCGCCAAGTCTATTTGCAGATAAGATAATGACAGAATGTCAGAATAGTTTCTTGCCTGTCACAAAAAAAAATTTGGGGGGGGGGGGGGGGGGGGGGGGGGGGGGGGGGGGGGGGGGGGGGGG
>CAYHSM010000011.1:0-17392 GCA_964359325.1 uncultured Candidatus Peribacteria bacterium | reverse complement strand
CATCTTTGGAGCCTGTGGAAATTGGCTACAACATGTATGCCGAAATGAAACCTATCGTAAAAATTGGAGACCGCGTAAAACCAAAAATGGTCATAGCAAAAGAAGAAAATCAAAAAGGAACACTCAAGGCTGATGAAGATGGCAAAGTGGTGCGCATTGAGAACGACCGCATCATTATCCGCACAATAGATAGAATCAAAAAAACTTATATAATTCCTCCGGCAAGAACAATTAAAATCAAGGACAACGCAATCGTGCAAAAAGGCCAACCTTTAACAAACGGCCATCTTGATTTAAAAGAACTGATGTTCTTAACAAATGAATACCTGGTACAGAAATACATAATGACAGAGGTTCAAAGCATCTATGCATCACAAGGTCAAAGTATCAATGACAAACATATTGAAATTATTGCACGCCAAATGCTTTCAAAAGTAAGGATTATAGACAGTGGCGACACACAATACTTACCGGGAGAAATCGTAGACATAATCAAATTCAATCGAACAAACGAAAAACTGACCAAGAGCAAAAAAAGAGCTAAGGGAGAAAGATTACTTCTCGGTCTTACAAGAATCGCTTTGTATACTGACAGCTGGCTTTCTGCGGCTTCTTTCCAGGAAACGATCCGCGTACTTGTAGAAGCATCAACAACAAGCAGAGTTGATATTCTGGAAGGATTAAAAGAAAACGTAATCATAGGCAAATTAATCCCGGCAGGAGAAACATTCAAAAGATTACATAGAGTTGAGATCAAAAAAATGGAAAAAGGAAAAATAAAAGAAGAAGAAGTTGAAGAAGAAGATGAAGAAGAAGATAAAAAAATATCACTACCTGTAATTTAGCTTGCATTCAGCAAAAACATCATATAAATTGTCCGCGCTATGCCAACAATCAATCAATTAATCAAAAATCCGCGACGCAATGCTCGCAACAAGAGTAAATCTCCTGCACTGCAATCTACCTTTAATCATTTAAAGAATAGTTCTGTAAAATTAAGCTGTCCTTTCAAACGCGGCGTATGCACAAAAGTAACAACAATGACGCCTAAGAAACCTAACTCAGCTCTACGAAAAATCGCAAGGGTCAAACTTACCAATGGCATGGAAGTTAACGCATACATTCCCGGAGAAGGACACAATTTACAGGAACACTCCGTAGTTGTAATCCGCGGCGGTAGAGTTAAAGATTTACCGGGTATCAGATACCATATAATTCGCGGCATGCTTGATACTCAGGGCGTACAAAACCGCAAAAAGAGCAGATCGAGATATGGCACAAAGAAGAAATAACTCTAATTTCCAATGACCAAACACATCAAACAAATTCCGGAAAATTCCTCTCCAATGCAGGAAAAATTCATAAACTATATTATGTTGGCCGGAAAAAAATCTACCGCTCGCAAAATTTTTAATGAAACTCTTAAATTAATCAGCAAAAAAACCAACAGTGATCCGGAAAAAGTCTTCAAGACAGCGCTTGATAACATCAAACCTCAATTGGAAGTAAAACCAAAAAGAATCGGAGGCGCAGTGTACCAAGTTCCGCGTGAAGTAAAACCGGATCGTCAACTTGCGCTCGCATGCCGATGGCTTATCGGCGCTGCACGCAGCAAAAAAGGCGCTCCTATGGCACAAAAACTCTCTAATGAATTAGTCGACGCTTCAAATAATCAAGGCGCAGCAATCAAGAAAAAAGACGATACAATCAGAATGGCCGAGGCCAACAAAGCTTTTGCGCATTTGGCTAAGTACTAGGACAATGGCGTCCTAAACTGACCGCCTATTTTTAGGTTCATCTTCATACAGAACAATTAGATCAATTCGCGGACGAAGACCCGGAAATGCTTTTCCCTCCAAGTGTCACGGATAGTCCTTTCTCTCCAAGAGTGCTGGGTGGTCATCACTTCAGAATCACTGACGATCCAGATACTGATGATTCGGACGCTGATGATATGTACAGTTATCATCCGGATGAATATCTGGAAGCGGATTCCCCGGGCGCTCTATTTTTACATCTCTTAATGCAAAAAAAATAGAGACGGAGTAGTCGCGGCTTTGGAAAATACAGAAAGGCCACAGGAAGAAAAAGAAAAGCTAGACGTACGTCAACGATTCGCCCCAAAGAGAACACAATCCGCCGCATTATTTTCAGAAGAGTAAAACAATCCATTGACCCCTGTATACAAAAATGCTAAACTGTATACAGTAAATTAAATGAACAATTATATGACAAAAGTTCTCAGTACGCGCATTGAAGAAAGTTTGGCTAAAAGGCTGGAAAACGCCAGTAAAAAATCTAATCTGGATAAAACTTCTCTAATCAGAATAGTTTTGCTGAAAGGTCTCGCGGAATTTGAACAAAATGAAGCCATAGAAAATTACAAACAAGGTAAAATATCTCTTGGCAAACTCGGAGACTTACTAAATCTAAATAAATGGGACACTTTTGACATGCTCAATGAGAAAAAAATCCCTCTAAATTACAGCAAAGAAGACTTTGCGGAAGATACGAAAATATTATAAATATGAAATTAGTATCTAACAGCTCGCCGCTGATATTTCTGGCCAAGTTGAACTTCTTGGAATTATTGTCAAAAGATCAAATATTCATTCCGACCAATGTACATAAGGAACTTTTAGCCAAAGAATCCGTTGAAAAAGACAAACTAATGAAATTTTTCAATGAAAAAAATATCAAAATCATCAGTCCTAAAAATAATCAAATACAAAGCGACTCGCTGGGAAAAGGCGAAATGGAAACTATTAATTTAGCAATTGAAAATAATATTCCTCATGTTTTAATTGATGATAAGCGCGCCCGCTCATTAGCAAGAATTCAAAATCTAAAACCTCTTGGAACTCTCTGGACTATCCTAAGAGCCTTCAAAAATAAAGAGCTAACAAAAGCACAGGCCCGCGAATTGATTTACGACCTCCCTTCAATAGGTTTTCGTATCGACCAGGAATTTTTATTTCAGATTCTTAAAAAACTGGACTAAACCCTTTAGCCGGAAAGTCATTTTATCCTTGACTTCAATAACTACAACCATATAATCTCCTAGCGTTCTTTTTATTTTATTATAAATTGTTAATATGGCAGAAGAAGATCTTAGTAAACTCCGCAATATTGGCATTATCGCGCATATAGATGCAGGCAAAACAACCGTTACGGAGCGCATACTTTTTTACACCGGAAAAACCCACAAAATCGGTGAAGTTCATGATGGTGAAACCCAAATGGACTGGATGGAACAAGAAAGAGAAAGAGGCATAACGATCACATCCGCATGTACGACATGTTTTTGGAAACCCATGGGCACGGACGATCAGCATCGCATCAATATCATAGACACTCCCGGCCACGTTGACTTTACGGTTGAAGTCGAACGCTCTCTTCGCGTACTTGATGGAGGCGTTGCGATTTTTGATGGAGGGATGGGCGTTGAGCCACAATCGGAAACCGTCTGGAGACAAGCTGATAAATACAATGTTCCGCGTCTCGCTTTCATTAACAAAATGGACAAAGTCGGTGGAGATTTTTACATGAGCTTGGACAGCATTCACAAAAGATTAAATCCAAACGCAATAGCTATTCAACTGCCGATCGGTGCTGAAAATACATTTTCCGGGGTCGTGGATCTTATTGAAAGAAAAGCTTACAAATTCGAAGGTGATAATGGAGAAAAAGTTGTGGAAATTCCGATTCCTGACGATCTGAAAGAAAAAACGGAAGAATTTCGCGCAAAATTAGTTGAGAAAGTCGGAGAAAACGACGACGCGATTATGGAAAAATTTATAAACGGCCAGGAAATAAATATCCAAGAATTAAAAGCGGGTATTCGCCGCGCAACAATAACAAGTAAAATCTATCCGGTACTGTGCGGCACGGCTCTACAAAATAAAGGCGTACAATTAGTACTAAACGCAGTTTGTGAATATCTCCCTGCGCCTACTGACGTTCCACCCGTTAAAGGACATGATCTGAAAACCGAAGCTGAAATTCTAAGGCATTCCGATATAAAAGAACCATTCTCAGCCTTGGCTTTCAAAATTGCAACAGATCCATTCGTAGGAAGTCTTTGTTTCTTCCGCGTTTACTCCGGAAAACTTGACGCGGGAAGTTATGTATTAAACACATCTACAGGTAATAAAGAACGCGTTGGACGCTTAATTCAAATGCACGCAAATAACAGACTGGAAATAAAAAGCGTACAGGCCGGTGATATTGCTGCCATAGTGGGCCTCAAAAAAACCACTACGGGAAATACGCTATGCGATCCGAGTCATCCTATCCTTCTTGAATCAATCACATTCCCTGAGCCTGTTATCAGAATTGCAGTTGAACCAAAGAGTAAAGTCGATCAGGAAAAAATGGGCTTCGCTTTGCAAAAGCTTGCTGAAGAAGATCCGACTTTCCGTGTGAATACGGATGAAGAAACAGGCCAAACCATTATCGCGGGCATGGGAGAACTTCATCTCGATATCATTGTAGACCGTATGCGTCGCGAATTTAAAGTTGAAGCGAATATCGGAGCTCCTCAGGTAGCTTATCGCGAAACCATTACAACCGAAGCGACCGCTGAAGAGAAATACGCAAAACAAAGTGGTGGCCGTGGTCAATATGGACACGTCTTATTGCATATCTATCCGCAAGAACCAGGAAAAGGATACGAATTCGTCAACGCGATTGTCGGAGGAAAAATTCCAAGGGAATACATCCCTGCTGTTGATAAAGGTGTACGCGAAGCCATGACCAGAGGGATTACAGCCGGTTATCCGGTAGTGGATATCAAAGTTGAATTATTCGACGGTAGTTATCACGATGTTGACTCTTCGGAAATGGCTTTCAAAATCGCAGGCTCGATTTGTTTTCAGACAGCCACAAAAAAAGCATCGCCGGTTATACTGGAACCTATAATGAAAGTTGAAGTAACAGTGCCGGAACACAATTTTGGAGATGTAATGGGAGACATCAACTCTCGACGCGGACAAATTATAGAAACCGGAGACCGCGGAGTTATAAAATTCATCAAAGCGAATATTCCTTTAGCCACAATGTTCGGTTACGCTACGGAACTAAGGTCAATGACTCAAGGACGCGGTAATTACACAATGGAATTTGGACATTACGACAAAGTCCCGCGCAATGTTGCCGAAACAATAATCAGCAAAAGAACAGCCAGATAAAGAGGCCTGCAAGGCAAAATTTAATTTTTTTTTCTTGCAATCAAAAAAAAATTCGTATACTATTCCCCCGCAAAATTATTTTTTAAACAACAAAAAATATGGCAGAAGGAATATTTGATAGGAGTAAAGTACACGTAAACGTTGGTACTATCGGTCACGTAGACCACGGGAAAACCACTCTTACATCAGCAATCACTATGGTTGCCGCAAAAGTATATGGTGGCGCAAACAAAGCTATTGCATTTGATCAAATCGACAATGCGCCGGAAGAAAAAGCAAGAGGTATCACAATCGCCACTTCTCATCAAGAGTATTCCACGGCAAAAAGGCACTATGCTCACGTAGACTGTCCAGGTCATGCCGACTATGTTAAGAATATGATCACAGGTGCCGCTCAGATGGATGGCGCTATTCTCGTAGTTTCCGCTGCTGATGGCCCAATGCCTCAAACTCGTGAACACATCCTTTTGGCCAGACAGGTAAATGTTCCTTATATTGTTGTTTTCTTAAATAAAATTGACGTTGCTGATCCTGAAATCGCTGATCTTTCAGAAATGGAAATCCGCGAACTTTTAAAGAAATACGAATACCCTGGAGATACAACCCCGATCATTCGCGGTTCAGCTCTAAAAGCTATGGAAAATCCAGACGATGAAGAAGCTCGCAAACCGATTATCCAATTGCTTGAAGCATTAGACACTTATATCCCGGATCCGGTTCGTATATTGGACAAACCATTCCTTATGTCTGTTGAAGATGTATTCTCAATCAAAGGACGTGGCACTGTTGCTACGGGAAGAATCGATCAAGGAGTTGTAAATGTTAACGAAGAAGTTGAAATCGTGGGCATCCGTCCTACAAAAAAAGTTGTTGTTACCGGTGTTGAAATGTTCCGCAAGACTCTTGATCGCGGACAAGCCGGTGACAATGTTGGTTTACTTCTCCGCGGTGTTGAAAGAGAAGATATTGAAAGAGGCCAAGTTATTGCTAAACCGGGATCTATCACTCCACATACCAAATTTGATTCTGAAGTTTACGTATTAACTAAAGATGAAGGTGGTCGTCACACTCCTTTCTTCAAAGGTTACAAACCACAATTCTATATCCGCACAACTGATGTAACCGGCGCTGTAGAATTGCCTGCAGATGTAGAAATGGTTATGCCTGGCGATAACATCAAGATGAAAATTACGCTCGGCTCACCAATCGCTTTGGACGAAGGCACACGTTTTGCTATCCGCGAAGGTGGTAAAACTGTTGGAGCCGGAGTTGTTGCAAAGATTTTGGAGTAGCAGAAATTTCTCAATTCAAAATAAAAAGCTCCGCCATGGCGGGGCTTTTTTTTTGCAAACCAACTGCCAAATGTACTAATTCTAGAATAAAACGCAATCCCGAGAACGGAATTACACAAAATTTATTTGACTTTACCCCCTAATCTATATATAAACATTACACAAAATTGATTTTCTGCTTTTAGGAAATCACTCCCCAAATTAAAGGGGGGACAGCTAGCTTTCATATCACACGTAACACCCAAAGCCGAGCTGTAAAATCTCGGTTTTTTTAACATCACGTAATCTTTTACCCCAATCCCACATGGCAACCAAGCAAAAAATCCGCATCAAAATCAAATCTTTCGATCACAAAGTCATTGACGAAACTTCCAAATTAATAATTGATAACGCGGTCCGCACCGGAGCCATGGTTGCCGGCCCAATCCCCCTTCCTACAAAAATTGAAAAATTCACAGTAAACAAATCAACTTTCGTTCACAAAAACGCTCGCGAGCAATTTGAAATGCGTACACATTCACGACTAATCGACATCACGGAAACCACAGCCAATACAATAGAAACACTCTCCAACTTGAGTTTGCCGGCAGGAGTTGAAATTGAAATTAAAATGATTGCTGACTGATCAGTAAATTTCCTATTGACTACACAAAACTCCATCTGTATATTCTAACGGCATTTTGACTATGCATGTTAACAGAACCGCAGTGAGCGCAGCGAACGAAGGTTCCCTCCCCTCACCGATTCTCCCTCCTAAGGGCTGTTGTCGACAATCTTTAAGGAGAAATTAACCTCTACAAATTATGTCAGGAATTCTCGGCAAAAAAATAGGCATGACTCGCATCTTTCAAGATGACGGCCGCGTGATCCCAATTACTGTAATTCAGTGCGATCCTAACGAGATCACACAAATTAAGACAGTTGAAAAAGACGGATATCCGGCGATAGTCCTAGGTTTTTCCAAATTGAAAAAACCTACCAAGACCAGAAAATTCAAATATCAAAAAGAATTTAAAGTTGGTCAGGCGGATCTGGAAAAATATAAAAAAGGAGACGTCATCACTGTTGAAAGCTTGCAAGGGATTGAAACTGTAAAATTAACCGGCACGTCAAAAGGCAAAGGTTTTCAGGGCGTAATGCGCCGCTGGAACTTCCATGGCGGACCGGAAGGACATGGCTCCGTTCATCATCGCGAACCGGGATCCATAGGTTGCCGCGCAAAACCCGGCAGAGTCCATAAGGGCAAAAAACTGCCCGGACGCATGGGAACTGACAGAGTCACAGTCGTCAAACCTATAATGTCCATAGACGCATCTAAAAATATTATCTGTATAAAAGGCCCGCTTCCAGGCCCAAATGGAGGATTAATCAGCATTCAGAGCGAAGCGAAAACCTAATAAATAATAATGAAAGTAGACCTGTACACACAAAAAGGAGAAAAAAATGGAACTTTGGAACTTCCAAAAGAAATTTTTGAAATTCCATTTAATAAAGACTTGGTTCATCAAGCTCTCGTAAGACAACTCGCAAACAATCGTGCACCTATTGCTTTTGCAAAAACCAAAGGCGAAGTAAGAGGCGGAGGCAAGAAACCTTACGCGCAAAAAGGCACAGGTCGCGCAAGACAGGGTTCCACAAGAAATCCTCATATGAAAGGCGGCGGCGTTGCTTTTGGTCCAAGAAATGTTAGAAATTTTGAAAAATTAATGCCAAAACGTCAACGCAGAAAAGCTTTATTTTGCGCTTTGTCCGAAAAAGCCAGAAGTAACGAAATAATGGCTTTGGAAGGATACGAAACGGAAAAGTCAAAAACTAAAGACTTCGCAGCTCTTCTTAAAAAATTACCGATAGCACAAGACGTTCTTATAGTCATTCCGGAAAAGAATATAATATTGCAAAAATGCACGCGCAACATTTCCAATGCAAAAACAATCATAGCAAATTATCTAAACATTCAAGATTTACAAAAATTTCAAAAAATTCTCCTCTTCAAAGCCGCAGTGGCAAAGATGAAGGAGGTTTTTTTAACAGAGAAGGAATAAATTATGAAAAGCCAATCCCCTATTATAGAAACATTGATCACTGAAAAGAGCTCCCTCGCTCAAAGTCATGGCAAATATTCATTTATTGTCAAAAGGACCGCAACGAAAATTGATATAAAGAATGCCATCAAGCAAATCTATGGAGTGGACGCAAAGTCCGTAAAAATCATTATCGCCCCAAAAAAAATTCGAATGCTTAAAAATAAATACCCTTGGGCAAAGAGACCGGTCATCAAAAAAGCTATTGTCACATTAAAAAGTAAAAAAACTATAGATCCGAATAAAATTAAAGAACATAAGACAACATGACACTAAAGAAATTCAAACCAACAACACCCGGCAGAAGACACATGAGCGTAGCTTCCTTCGAGGAAATCACTAAGACTAAACCCGAAAAAAGACTTACCGTCACATTAAAAAGATTTTCCGGAAGAAATCACGAAGGACAAATTACCGTACGCCACAGAGGCGGCGGAGTTAAACGCAGATATCGCCTTGTGGATTTCAAAGGAGGCAGTGACAAATTAAATATGGATGCAAAAATTAAAGCTATAGAATACGATCCGTACCGAACCGCCTATATAATGTTGCTCAACTATAAGGATGGCGAAAAACGTTATCAAATCGCGCCAACCGAAGTTAAAGTCGGAGACACAATCGTCGCCAGAGAAAAAGCAAAAATAAAAGTTGGCAACAGAATGATGCTTAAACATATTCCTGTCGGTTACAGAGTCTACAATGTTGAATTAAGCGAAGGCCAAGGCGGACAACTCGGCAGATGTGCCGGCGCAAATATTAAACTGGTTTCTTTGGAGGAAGATTATGCTCAAGTTCAAATGGCATCCGGAGAAATAAGATTGGTAAACAAAAACTGCTATGCGAGCATAGGAATCGTAAGTAATATCGAACACAGCAATATTAAAATCGGAAAAGCGGGAAGAAAAAGACACATGGGATGGAAACCAACTGTAGTAGGCACGGCTATGACCCCTAAAGATCACCCGCATGGAGGTGGTAAGGGCCATACTTCAATCGGACTTAAACATCCAAAAACCCCATGGGGTATGCCTGCACTTGGATTCAAAACCAGACGCAGAAAATACACAACTAAATTTATTATCAAAGATAGAAGAAGGAAATAACAATTAAAACCATGTCAAGAAGTAGTAAAAAAGGGCCATACGTAGATCCTAAATTAATGAAAAAGGTCGATGTACTCAACAAAACGGGACAAAAGAAACCGATCAAAACTTGGTCAAGAGGCTCGGACATTGCGCCTGAATTCGTAGGACAAACATTCGCAGTACACAATGGCAAACAATTTATTCCTGTATTCATTACTGAAAACATGGTTGGACATAAACTTGGAGAATTTTCCCCAACAAAAACATTCAGAATGCATGGTGGCAAATTAGCAAAAGGTGAAGCGTAAAATTTGAGCTATACAAAAAAATCTAATCTATTAATTCACACATGAAAGCAATATCAAAACGATTAAGAGTATCATCAAAAAAAGCGGCCTTGATGGCCAGCTTAGTCAGAGATAAAAAAGCTCTGGACGCTATAGATATCTTAAGATTTACACCAAAAAAAGCAGCTAAAATGCTTTTAAAGACAATTGCATCAGCTATCGCCAATGCGGAAAACAACTTTAAACAGGACAAAAACAATCTATATATAAAAGAAGTATTCGCAAATGAAGGAACAACATACAAAAGAGGCATTCATATCTCACGCGGACGCTCTCATCCACTTCTAAAAAGAACATCCCGCCTTACTGTAAAATTGGAAAGCAGAGCAAGTGAACCGGCCGCAACGAAAACCAAAGTAAAATCGAGCGAAAAAATAGAAAAAACAGCTGAACCTAAAGTTAAAGCTAAACAATCTAACACTTAAAAAATCATATGGGTCACAAAGTAAACCCAAAAGTAATAAGACTAGGAATAACCCATGATTGGGATTCAAAATGGTACGCTAGCAAAAGTAACTTCACTAAGCTGTTCCACCAGGATTTATCAATCGACAAATTAATCCATGCAAATCTTGATCCGGATGGCATGTCTAAAATTGAAATTCTGAGAACTCAAGGAAAAGTAATTATCAATATCCACACTTCAAAACCTGGCATAATTATCGGACACGGAGGAGAAATTATTGAAAAATTAAAAGCGGTCTTAGCCAAAACATTCAAAGAAACTTTTGTTATCAATATCAAGGAAATAAAAAAACCGATGTTGGACGCAAAAATCGTTGCCGAGGGCATTGCGAGACAAGTGGAAAAAAGAATTTCTTACAGACGTGCAGCCAAAATGGCTCTTGAAAAAACAATGGAAGCGGGAGCAATTGGAGCAAAAATCTATCTCGGAGGCAGATTGAATGGAGTGGAAATCGCACGCAAAGAAACTTTCTCAAAAGGAAAAATCCCTTTACATACTTTCCGCGCAGACATAGATTACGCATCTGTCGCCGCTATGACCACTTATGGCAAAATCGGTATCAAATGCTGGATCTATAAAGGTAATGTCTTCAAGAAAGACTTATCTCTAAAACTGGCGGAACAATTAGAAGAAGTTAAACAATCTTAATAATATGCTCGCACCTAAAAAGCAAAAACATAGAAGGATGCACCGAGGCAGATCGGATACCGATGGTATTGCATCGCGTGGTAATAAGATAAGCTTTGGAACCTACGGCCTAAAAGCCATAACCAGAGGAGAGATTACTTCGCGACAAATCGAAGCCGCACGCCGATGCATGACAAGACATATTAAAAGAGGAGGAAAAATCTGGGTGAATATCTTCCCTCACAAACCTGTCACCAGAAAAGCTGCTGAGGTGCCGATGGGAAGTGGCAAAGGGACTCCGGAATTCTTTGTATGTCCTATAAAACCTGGAAGAATTTTATTTGAAATGGAAGGTGTCGACGTAAAAATCGCAAAGGAAGCATTGCGCCTCGCATCTCACAAATTACCCGTTAAATGTAGATTCGTTAACTCTGAAGAAATTTAACTATGAAAACATTAGAAGAATTAAGAAAATTAGACGCCAAGAAACTACTGGAAGAACTGGCGGATGTTGGAAAAGAACTGTTCAAGGTTAGCTTTGAAGTTAAAAACGGCCAATCCAAAAGTAATCATTCAATCAGAAACGCCAGTAAACAAGTGGCACGAATTAAAACCATCATCAAGGAACACGAATTAAATAATAAACCAAAGTCATGAGAATCAAAAAAGGTACAATTACAAGCAACAAACAGGAAAAAACAATCGTGGTTACGGTAAATTTTTACAAAAATCATCCAAAGTATAAAAAAAGATACTTGGTATCTAAAAAATACCACGTCCACAATGCGGAAAATAAAAAATTTGAATTGGGAGAAGAGGTAACATTCTATGAAACACGCCCGCTAAGCAAATTAAAAAAATGGACACTCGAACAACCTAAAGCAAAAACAGTATGATCCAACTCGGAACCAAACTAAAAGTAGCAGATAACACCGGAGCCAAAATGGCGAAATGCATCAAAGTTCTCAAAGGAACTCGCAGTCGCTATGCGTACATGGGAGATGTAATTGTAGTAACGATAAAAGACGCGAGCCCAAGAGGAATTGTTAAGAAAAAAACGGTTGAAAAGGCTGTAGTGATTCGTCAGGTTAAAGAATTCCACAGGAAAGATGGCTCAAGCATACGCTTTGATGACAACGCAATAGTTATAATTGATAAAGACTTACAACCAAAAGGCACACGTGTTTTCGGACCGGTTTCAAGAGAATTACGCGAATTGGGTTTTCAAAAAATTATTTCTCAAGCCACGGAAGTTTTGTAAAACCGCCCGCCTGCGGCGGGCGATTCCCTTAACAACACCGTTTCCGGCTAAGCCCGGAAACACCTAATCCCCCCCCACAACATGAAAGTACAACTAAACTATCAAGTAGCAATAATTGCCGGCAAAGATAAAGGCAAAAAAGGAAAAATTATGAAAGTTTTGCGCAAGCAAGATGCTGTAGTGGTGGAAAAAATAAATATACGCACTAAGCATATTAAGAAAAAAGAAAACAAACCGGGTGAAAGAATAAAATTCGAAGCGCCGGTTCACGTCTCCAACGTAATGTTAATATGTCCTCACTGTGGAAAATTAACACGTGTCGGATACAAAAAACTGACAAAAGGCAAAAAACAAAGAATATGCAAAAAATGTAAAGAAGGCGTAGATAAAATAACTAAGAAATAACATTAAACATGACCAAACCAATAGATTTACAAACCAGATTTAAAAAAGAAATTTCACCTGAGTTAAAAAAGACTCTTGGCACAAAAAATATTATGGCTGTGCCAAAAGTAATAAGAATAACAATTAACTCAGGCATTGGAACTTATGTAAAAATTCACAACAAAGACTATCAAAACATCGTTGATAATTTACAAGCTATTAGCGGACAAAAGCCAATTGTTACGAAAACGAAAAAAGCCATTTCGAATTTCAAGACCAAGCAAGGAGAAGCAAATGGCGTAACTGTAACATTAAGAGGTAAAAGAATGTATGACTTCCTTAACAAATTGATTAATATTGTTTTCCCGCGCGTAAGAGATTTCCGTGGACTATCGCCAAAATCTTTCGATGGCAGAGGAAATTACAGCGTAGGATTTAAAGAACATACTGTCTTTACGGAAATTAGCCCGGACGACGTTATGAAATTACATGGATTACAGGTCAACATAACTACAACCGCAAAAGACGATAAAGAAGGATTCGAATTATTAAAAGCAATGGGATTCCCATTTAAACCACTAAAATAATATCTCAACTAATGGCAAAAACATCGTTAATGATAAAAACAGCTAGGAGAAAAGAGAAAGCGGCAGCGCAAAGAGCCGCCGGCAAAAAAATCACATTCCCTACTCGCGTATACAACAGATGTAGACTATGCGGAAGAGTAAAGGGATACATGAGAAAATTTCAAACTTGCAGAATTTGTTTCCGTGAACTCGCCCGAGAAGGCAAAATTATGGGCGTACAGAAATCGTCTTGGTAACACAGCCCGCCGCAGGCGGGCTATCCCCTAACAAAAACGTTTCCGGCTAAGCTTGCCTACAGGCAGGCAGGCCCGGAAACACATTATCCCACTTAAATAATCGCACTATATGCACACAGATCCAATAGCAGACTTACTAACTAGAATTCGCAACGCCTACAATGCGCACCATCAAGCGCTGACAATCAGCCATTCCAACATGAAAGAAAATATTCTTAAAATAATGAAAGATCACAAATTCATCGAAGATTACTCCTCGGAAGGAGAAGGAAGTTGCAAAGTATTAAACATCGATCTCAAAGAAGAATTAAAAGACATAACATTCAAAAGAATAAGCAAACCCGGACAAAGAATTTACATCAAAAAAAGCGAACTCAAACCTGTAAAAAGCGGCCTGGGAATAAGCATTGTCTCAACACCAAAAGGAATAATGACAAACAGTGAAGCAAGAAAACAAAATTTAGGCGGAGAACTTTTATGTGAAATTTACTAATACACGCAGCGAACACCATATAACACCACCAACATGTCTCGTATCGGTAAACAACCAGTAATAATCCCTAGCGGAGTTACAGTTGAAATCAAAGAAAACACTGTGACCGTTAAAGGCCCAAAGGGTGAACTTAAGCAAACATTCCATCCAACTATAAAAATAACAATGGAAGACAATAAGATTATTGTTGCGCGAAAAGGAAACGAAAAACAGGCAAAAGCATTGCATGGTTTAACACGAAATTTATTGGTAAATATGATGGAAGGCGTAACAAAAGGTTACGAAAAGAAAATGGAAATTATTGGAGTCGGTTTTAAAGCTCAAGTTAATAAAAACAAGATAACGCTTAGCCTCGGGTTTTCTCATCCGGTAGAATATATAGCTCCGGTTGGAACAGAATTTAAATTAAACGAAGAAAATAAAGGAATTGTCACAATTACAAATATAGATAAACAAGTTATTGGAGAGGTGGCTGCAAAATTACGATCATTCAAGAAACCGGAACCATATAAAGGCAAAGGCATACGCTATCTCGGAGAAAGAATTGTTAAGAAAGCCGGTAAGGCCGCTGCTACAGCAGGCGCTACAGGCGCAGGCGCAAAATAGTAAATAAAAGTTAATTAATTACAATGAATAAAAAAGATACATTAAGACAACGCAGATGTGCCAAAATTAGAAAGAGAATTAGTGGAACCTCGGAAAGACCTAGGTTAACCGTATTCCGCAGTTTAAGCCATATTTACGCACAATTAGTGGATGACACTAAAGGTACTGTCCTATTGGGCAATTCCGACATCAAAATCAAAGTTAAAGGAGGAAAGACAGTGAAAGCTAAAAATGTCGGACTGGAAATTGCAAAATTGGCTAAAGAAAAAAAGATTGAGACTGTAGTTTTTGACAGAAACGGATACAAATATCACGGACGCGTAAAAGCCGTAGCGGAAGGAGCACGCGAAGGCGGATTAAAATTTTAACTAAAAATTATGCCAAGACCAGCACACAAAAAAGAAGGATTTATAAAAAGAGAACCAAAGGAATTTGATGAACAGGTAATTGAAATCGATAGAGTAACAAGAGTAGTAAAAGGCGGACGAAAAATGCGTTTCAGAGCAACTGTTGTTATAGGTAACCGCAAAGGCAAAGTCGGTATCGGAATAGGAAAATCTCACGAAGTAACAGGCGCAATTCAAAAAGCTATCACTAAAGCAAAAAAGGATTTATTAAACGTTGTGCTGGATGGCCAAACAATTCCTCACAGCATAAAAATTAAATACAAATCAGCAAGAATATTACTTATGCCGGCCGTACCGGGTACGGGCCTTATAGCAGGAGGAACAATTCGTAAAGTACTTGAATTAGCGGGAGTAAAAGATGTTTTAAGTAAAGCATTCGGAACAAGCAACAAAGTTAATAACACAAAAGCGACATTTAAAGCTTTGGGATTACTCAAATCAACACCGATGATGGCCAATCGAGCGGCAAAAGCTAAGGTTAAACCCCTTGCTGTGCAGCCGCCAACAATTGCGCAGCCACCAAAAGTTGAAGAAGCTGCCCCTAAATCAGAAATCATTAATCAATAATAATCATGTCTCTATTTGAATTAAGCGGAAAATTAGGAAAAAAGAAGAAAAGGAAAGTTGTTGGTCGCGGTAACGGTTCAGGCCACGGCACAACCGCTTGTCGCGGAGGCAAAGGGCAAACCGCACGCACAGGCGGAAATATTCGTCCCGGATTTGAAGGAGGACAAACTCCATTCTTACGCAAAATGCCAAAAGTAAGAGGGTTCAAGAGTCCGTTCCCTAACAGGTATCAAATAATTAAACTTGAGGATTTAAACAAATTTGATGACAACGCGGAAGTTAATGCGGAAAGTTTATTTGCAAAAAAACTTATTTCAAAAAAAGATAAACCTGTTAAACTATTGGCGAATGGAAATCTTGAAAAAACATTAACAATAACAGTAAACAAAGCTTCAGCCAAAGCTATCGAAGCAGTTGAAGCTAAAAAAGGGAAAATTGTAACCTTAGAAAAACTCGAACAAAATGCTTAAATACCTCATTCAAATCTGGAATTCTCCGGATCTTCGTAAGAAAATTCTGTTTACCTTAGGAATAATAATTCTTTACAGATTTATTGCGCATATCACTGTCCCTGGCGCAAATATCCAAGCGCTACAGGCAATTTCCAGCAGAAACGAATTACTTGAACTTTTCAGTTTACTTACCGGAGGCAATACGGAAAATTTCTCACTCGTGCTTATGGGTATCTCCCCTTATGTCAACGCATCCATTATTCTCCAGCTTTTAACAGTCATCGTTCCGAAACTCGAAAATCTTTCAAAAGAAGGAGAATCCGGACGCAAAAAAATAAACTCATATACAAGGTGGTTAACGCTGCCATTGGCGTTCCTCCAATCTTACGGAATGATAATCTTATTAAACAGTCAAGGCCAAGTTCCGATAATAGAAAACACCAACGACCCCACGGTAATGCTTCCAATAATGCTTACAATCTCAGCTGGTACTATCCTTCTCGTTTGGCTTGGCGAACAAATTAGCGAAAAAGGCATTGGAAACGGAATTTCAGTTATCATCTTTGCAAGCATCATTTCCAGTATCCCACAAATGATTGGACAAGGTTTATTTTTAGCTCAAAGCGATGAAAGCAAACTTATTCCATTCACGCTCGTAACTCTCCTAACAATCGTATTAATTACTATAGTAATCTTGGTAACCGAAGCCCAAAGAAAAATCCCAATCACGTATGCTGGAGGCGGCATCAAAGCAAAAAGCGACCAAGCCTCTTTACCAATCCGTATCAATCAAGCGGGAATGATCCCCATTATCTTCGCAGTAGCATTGGTAAGTTTTCCGGGAGTTCTGGGCCAATTTCTAGTTAGCGCAAAAACGGAATGGCTACGGAATATGGGAGAAAGCCTAACAACATTATTTCAACCAAATACTATACTTTACCTGGTCATATATTTCCTTTTGGTTGTAGCCTTCACATTCTTCTACGTATCAATTACATTCAATCCGGTACAAGTAGCGGAAAATATTCAAAAAAGAGGCGGCTATATCCCGGGCATCAGACCCGGAACTCAAACCTCGGAATATTTGGGACAGGTTTCTAACAGATTGACGCTTTTTGGAGCTGTATTCCTTGGACTTATCGCAGGCTTGCCGATTTTAATACAATTCGCATTCCAATCCACAGGAATCGGCTCAGTGCCATTATTAATTTCAGGCGCCGGAATCATCATCATAGTTGGTGTGGTACTCGAATTGATACGCCAAGTCAACGCGCAGCTTGTGATGCATGATTATAAGAAATTCTACTAACAG
>CAYHSM010000010.1:0-18701 GCA_964359325.1 uncultured Candidatus Peribacteria bacterium | reverse complement strand
TAATTGGGTCTTGAGGCGATCCTCATTGCTCTCCATAGCGTTCATAAATTCAAATTTAATTTTTTTCTCGCCTTCAGACGGCTGGAAATCTTTGGATTCAATCCATACTTGAGGAGCTTTTGCATTATCAACAGTCCCAAATCCGATTTTTTGAGCTGACCCGGTTTTGGCGGAAACTCCATTTACAACAGGCTCGCCCCAGGCCTTGTCATAACAAAATTGTAAAGGGGAATCTGCCAGTTGGTATTCACCCATACCTTGTGTGCAAGCCAATTTGGCAACAGATTCGCCACTGCAGCCTGCCAACAAAAGGACTATAGCCACTCCGCTCAAAATCAAAATCGTTTTTTTCATAAATTTTTAAATTAGATAATAAAGCGCACGCAATTTTAGCGAATTTACCACTTGTACACAAGTACCGTAATCACAACTAGCATTGACACTATAGTCATATTTACTTCGTTATAGGTTTAATTTTAATCGTCGCGCTCTCGGAGATATTGGCCACATTTGAATTATCAAATAACTCTATTTTTGCAGGATCGGCATAAAATTCTCCGGGATTAACTACGCGGGCATAGTATCTGATTTCTTTACTGGTAATGGCTGGAGTAATAGAACCGGAAGGCGTACCGGCATAAATATTATTATATTCAGGATACCAAACAAAAGATATCTCCTGCCCGTTCATAAAATAAGGATAAGTTATATTGGTATCAAAATATCCAAATCCAAAATAACTACTCATTGGTTTAAGTCCGCTCGGAGTAATATCCGTTATTTTGAAATAAGGATGACTGAATATTCCTTTTGCATAACTTAAAGTCATTACAACTTGGACAATATCACCCTCGCTAAGTTCTGTTGTTTCCTTCCCATTCACAAAATATTTTCTTTTAATGCTGATTCTTGAGTCTTTTTTGAATTGTTCCGGGGCAATGCTTTCCTCATAATGTAACACCGCGGCAAGTTCACCTTTTTTTACACTTACAGCAACATTATCTTTTGGAAAAACCATAATACATTTACACTCGCCTCCATCTAATTCAACAGTCTCTTCATGATCATTTATTTTCAGAGCAAATTTAACAGGCTCTAAATTCGCATGTTTGAGAGAATTTCGTACATATCCCAATTCATATAAATTAATAACGTCTTCATTCCCAAAACCGTGTAATCCAACAAATTCCCAAAGCGACTCAGCTTGTTTCAAGTCACCCAGCCCGGCAGCCAAGACAGCTCCCAAAGCCGCATTGTAAACACCTTCATAATCATCGTCCTCCATCAAATCACCAAACACTTCTTCGTAAATTTTTCGCGCGTCCCCATTGCTTCCGAGGTTTTCAAAAGCCAGCGCAATATATAATTTTTCCTCCACAGTTAATTCTTCTGCATTTTGAATTTCTCTCAAACTCAAAAGTACAGGTTCCTTCATACTGGACAGTCCGAGCAGAGATAGCACAACTTCATCCAAATTGGATTTTGAATTTTTATAAAAACTATAGAAATAATTTTTTAGATTGCGAATGTCGTATCGGCCCGGATCAGAATCAAAAGAGGAAATTAATGCGCTGAGTCTCAAATCAGCGCTGCTGTAAGGCAACAAACTTAAGCCCTGATTTCTTTGGTAGCCTGCAATGAGTCCTTCATTATCCAAAACAACTTCCTCGCCGAAATATTTTTTTAATAATTCAGAAGCGGCAATTCGTGAAACTCTCTGATCCAGACGATCACCGCTATCATAAAACAGAGACCACAAATCCGAATAGAAATAAGCCACACCGCCATCAACAAATTTAATTTCCGTAGGCCCGACTTTCCCTAATTCAAAAACCGTCTTGTCGGTTATATCGCGCACTAGACTTACAACATCCTTCTTTAAACGCGAACCTTTAACCTCAAAAGGCTTTTTTAAGCCATCTTTAAGTTTGCCACTCTCAGCTTTTACAGTGACATCATGTTGGCCGATTCCCAAGCCGCCCAAATCAGGCAAATTATAATAACTGCCATCAAAAGCCTTGCCGTTCACAGTCGCAGCGCCGGCAGAATCAGCATCACCGGCGTCCTCTTTCTTATCAACATTCATTTTAAACCCAACTTTGTCCCCCTCTTTCAAAGCCTCTCCATAAGCCCTGAATTTAATAATAGGTTTATCTTTTATTGAATATTCTTTATTCAAAATCAAATCAACGAAGAACGGCAAACTCACTTTGAGTTTTTCAATCTTGGCTCCGGCGCGCAAGTTATCAGGATCAATAGCCTTGGCAATCACTCTCCATGAAGTGATATTGTCCGGCAGTTTGAAAGTAAGCTCACCGCGTCCATCAGCTCCTGTACTGATAACTTCAAACAGAGCGGTATCTTTAAAATTCTGTCTTATCTCATCGCCTCCTTTCTGATTATGAACATAAAACCCATTGGCCAAATAAGTGTGCTTGCCTTTAATTTCAAGGTTATAAACCCAAACCGGATCAACAGCTTTGCGTATTGAGAATATGCGGACTTCATTGCCATCTTTATCAAGCAGGCTGTCTCCAACACGCAAGTTGTCAACACGCTCCCATTTCCCATTTGCAAATACAATATGCTCGCCCGTGACTTTCAAATAATCATTAATCACCAAATATTCCGAAACATATTTTTCAGTCTTGCCTGTAACTTCCACAGCAACCAAACGCGCTGAATATTCATTTTCTCTTGTGAGAATAAAATCGCCTTTCTTTATATCCTTGATTGCTTTTGTGGTCCCGTCAGCCATCAAAATTTGCGTGTCTCCGGTGAAACATCCGCCCTTGCCGCCAGCATCGGAAGCACCCTGCAAAGGATTATTGTGTGTGTCATATGTGGCAAGAATACCCTGGTAAGTGCTGGTGTAGATTTGATCCAGCGGATCAATAAAATTGTCATAGGCTATTTTGTAATAAGCCTCATCCACCAAATTGAAGTTTACTTTGGCTTTGGCAGGGGCGCCGTCTTTGTCTGTCACTTTGACTGAGAGAGTTACTTCATCGCCTGGATTGTATTGATCTTCGTCGCTTTCTATTTCAATATTTAATTTTTCCAAATCGGTATTATATACGGCGGACGTAGCGTACGCGCGTTGATATTGCCTTCCGTTAAACCAAATTCCTTCCACGTACACATTCGGCACATCATCCTTTGCGAATTCAAAAGAATAATATGGTGAATTTTTAATTTCATAACTTTGTAATCCATTGCTTTCTTCCATGAATAAAAATTCGCCTTTTGTATTTTTGTCCAAAACAACATCCCCGTTAGCCATGGCCATCTCAACTTTATCTCCAATTCCAAATCTGTAATTATTTTCGTCATCCCACCACGTATCGGGATTATCATATTTTTCACCGTTCAAAATTTTCATCTGAAAATACTCATATTCAGCACTTCTGCTCAAGCTCCCGTAAATCATCTCGGACGTATTGGCATTGTTCCCCTTGTCATCAGCTGCGGCAAGTTTAACAACATAATATTTTTCAGGATCAACAGGGAATGAATGTTTAGCTTCGCCATTCTCGTCGGTTACAACAGCAAATTCTCCTGTGTTTTTTTCCTGTCTCGTATATTCATGAGTTTTTTCCGTCTTTTTATTTATAAAATCATAATATTGGCCGGTCTCAGTTTTCTTCCAGGTTATTTCGGTAATTTTTCCGGTAACAGTCCTGTACGAGGCAATTTCCCCAAGATAATCACTATATGATTTCTCGGTTTCATTATTAATTCTGCTTAGATCAATCCAATTGGTTTTTATTTTAACTTCGCCAATGGTTTTGCTGCGCTCGTCTGTGGCGTGGCCGTCCGCTTCTTTGACCTCTCCGATAGTGCCGATATTCATATGGGAATCGAAAATTCTGACATTGGCCGATGCGCTGATATCAGTCTCTTCAGCAAATTTCGGATTAACAGAGTAGTGAAAGTTATGAATGTCGTAACAACCATAATCATAAATGCAATTATTCAGCGGTTCAGCTTTTACGCTGATTTTTGCCTCGCCTCTTGCGTCTGTGCTTGGATCACCATCCGTAAGTTGCAAATTTGGCATCGGCGTGCCGTCAAAGAAGATAGATTTAACGTTAAAGTTCATTGTTTCTCCGGCAAATACGGCGTGCTTGTCTGCGTCTACAGTCAGGTTGTAAGCCGGCTTAACATAATCCGCGACTTCAAAGCCGTTTACTGAGACACGATCTTTTCCGCTATATAGAGCCAAATTATAATAGCCCGGAGTGAAATTTTCGATTTCAACTTTGCCTTCAAAAGTTCCGTCTTTATCCATTTTGATTTGAACATCTTTAACAAATGTATTCCATTCATAATTCAATTGAAGCTTCAAATTATCGAGATTGCTGTCTGAATTTTTAGGGCTGATAAATCCCCAAAACTGCACTGTGTCAGTCGGCTTATACATAGGACGATCAGTGGAAAAACTCTGCCAATACTGCGTACCTGCATATGAGTCATCAGCATAAGAAGCAAATTGATTTATCAAAACTTTGCCGTCCGGCGCGGTAATTTTAAAGAATGTAAAAGCCATATCATTAAAATCTTTTTTCCATTCATCCGGAGTTTTGAAACGAGCGACTCCATCCTCGCCGGTCTGATATGTTTGTCCGGTTTTTCCAATTTCAACTTTTGCGCCATTTACAGGTTTGCCGGTTGCCAAATCATTCACCCAAACAAGAGAGTCGGTCAAAGATATATTCTCAAAACCGGAAAGATCAGTAACTTGAACAATAGCCTGAGAAGTCTCGTCTCCATCTTTTACTTGGAAAACATAATAACCCGCTTCAAAAACTTCACTTGGTAAATAAATATATTTTTTCCAGCCGGCTTTGTCTGTCAGAGCTTGGAATGTCCCGACATTTTCCAGTTTATCGGTCTCAAATTTATGCAGTTCACGACTATAATAAGCCCATTCCGGGATTTGGAAGGATTTATCAAGCGCATCCAAATACTGATTTAGATCTTTATATTTATAAACTTGTACTTGGATATCATTTTTCTCGCCTTCATCAAGTTTTAAGCCATATGATTCAAGCGCAATAGTATTTTTTACTCCAACTTCATAATAGTCCCTTGAAAACTCAAAATGTTCATTGTATTTATGCTCTTGACCGGCAGTCTCAAACTGAAAAACATAATCCTCAGCCAGCTTTTTGTCGCTACCGTTTAGTTTAAAACCTTTTTTAATTGTCACCGTATAAATCGTAGTCTCTTTTAATGAATCGTTTGGAACAAAAACCAGAATTCTATTGTGATGTTCGAATGTGCCTTTAACTTTCGGAGAAATTTCAAGGAAATTCTCGGCATTTTCAAAATCAAAATTTTCATGACTGAAACTGATCTCAATGCCTGTGTTAATAGGTACGTTTGTTGATTTGTTGTCAGGCAAAGTCCCTGTGATTTTAAAATTATCCTGAACTTGATAAGCCCAACTGTATTCCTTGTCAGCGGTTTTGATTGAAAAATTATAAATTTTGTTGCCTTCAAGGGCTTGTTCAGGCTGGATTTCATATTTGCTCTCGCTGACTTTATCCACTTTAAAGTCAACAACAGGGTCAACTTTTAAATTTTCCTGGATGGTTTTTTCAGAAAGATCTTCAGAAGAAGTAAGAATAAAACCACTGTCATTTGCAATGCCGCTGGAGTCCTCAGTCTCCGCAACCATCTCAAAAGCAGCATGCACTGTTTCCGGCTTTACAGCGCCGGGAAGCCAATCGCCAAGAATAGAGCTGAAAACCAAAGCGACTAGAACAAGCACAGCCACAACGCTTACGGACGCCAACCTTGCAGGCATTCTGAATAAGGATTTCAGGAAGTCAACAAACGTGGCGCCAAAAGTCCGCTCGCCACCATCAGCTTGCGCGCCTTCACGCACACCTTTCTTTTTCATATCAACTTTGCTCTGAATATATTTCCATAGATATTCCTTGCCTTTTTTAACAGGCAATTTATCCACGGCCCTATTTGTAAATTTTTGATTATCCATATAATTAAGTGAGGTTAGGTGATAATAATTGTCTGAGATTTGTTACGGCTCGATGCATCATGGCTTTCACAGCGCTCTCGGAAGTGCTCGTTGCATCGGCGATTTCTTTTTGTGATAAGCCGCTAAAATAATAAAGACTGATCACATTTTGATGATCGGGTTTCAGCGTAGCCATTGCGTCACTTAATTTGGAGATTTCCTCGTCACCGAATAACGCTTTGTCCAATTTTTTAAGTTCTTCCTTCACGTCTTTGACTAAGCTTTCTTGGCCTTCCAAAATGTCTGTTAGAGGAGAAGTCTGCGGATTGCGGCGATAATTTTTTAAAGCATTAATCGCTATGCGATAAAGCCACACCTTTACAGACACGCCGGTCCATTCAAATTTATGCAAACTCTCAAAAGCCTTGATGAATGTATCAGCAGCGAGATCATAAGCCACCTCACTGGACATTGTCCTTTTTAGCAGATATTTGAGAATCATCTCATAGTAGAATTCATAGATTTTTTCAAATACCTGAGGATTGGTCTTGAATTCTGCAAGTATCTGCTGTTGGACTTCTGAAGGAAGATCCTTAAGCATATCTTAATTGTTAATTGATAATTATTGAAAGTTGCCCACAGCCCGCCAGTGGCGGGCCTCCTTATTCCGAAATTTTCATCACATTATCAATAACACAAGAAAATGGAAAGGTTGCGGTAAAAATTATCCCCGGGGATAGAAATTAGCAAAGCAAATTTCGTTTTTTTATTTCTCGTCTGCCGCCATAAACTTCGTCCATCCATATACCTCATCCCACCATCCCACCAGAATCATGCCACTCTTTTTTAACCACCATCTCCTCTCATCCCGCCGCTCCGGCAAGCCATTCCCCGTCAGTCAATTTCGGCTACTCTAAGCCGGAATTTCGCCTTGACTGAAATTTTAACGAGTTAAAATGTGAATTTGTTTTTGCTTGCGTAGGAGTTTCGGGAATTTTTGATGAAAATTTCGTTTTTTGATTTTTTTTAAGCTGTAGTGGCTAGATTTTTATCTACGTTTGAATATAAATTCATACATTGGCTTTGTTCAAATTTGCACGTTGTGGAATAGCACTTCTGCTCTTGTATAAGCCGAAAATAAGCATATTGTTTTGTCGCAAAATCAAGTATTACAAATTAAATTTCTTAACAAAAAAAACATGGAAAATACAAAAGTTGATGGTGTCATTTCGTACGGCGAGGCATCTCTCGATAAGATTCTTCATAATCAATTCTTAAAATTTGGCAATTCCCGCCGCAAATTAACTAACGAACTTCTCGCCCTGCTTCCGGAAATCTACGAACGAAAAATTTACAAAAAATACGCGGCAACAATTATCGAGTATGCCGGAAAGTTTGGCGGACTAAGTAAGGGTGTAGTTTTGAAAAGATTGAGACTTGAAAAATACTTGAAGGATAAGCCAAAATTAAAAGAGGCCATAAAAACTGAGGGAATTAACAAAGTTGCGTTGGTTGCGAGTTTGGCGACAGCCGAGAACGAGGCTGCGTGGTTGGATAAGGTCAGCAATATGAGCAAAGCTGCGTTGCAGGAGTTGAGTAAAGAAGTTAGGAGAAATGAGGAAGGCCGTGGCATAAAAGATAATAAAGGCTTAAATGAGAGCTTGTTTGAAAATTTAGATTCTGATTTGAATACAACTCCGTGCAAGGCCGTTCCAACAAAAATAACAATCGAACTGGACGAGGAAATGACTTTTTTGTTTTTGAAACTTAAACGGAAAATTGGGAAGAATTTGAGTAACAGAGATGTGATGAGGAAAGTTTTGGAAATAGCATCAGAAACTTCTCTTCAAAATACATCAAGAAAACCTGTAAAAACTACAGAGTTAATCGCCCCTACATCTGTAAAAGTTATCCCCGGGGACAACTTTCAACCAGCCAAACGCTACGTCTCTGCCACTCTCAAAAAATCTTCCTTGCAAGAAACATCCGGCAGATGCTCATATCCCGGCTGCAACAGGCCACCCGAAAATTTCCACCATACGGACCGTTTTGCAATCAGTCATTCTCACCAATCCATTCGTCCGCTCTGCAAAATTCATCATGAATTTGCGCACAATGGCATCATTCTCAATGAACAACAGCCAACTGAAAATTGGCAATTTGAACTAACCGAAAAATTAGACAATCAAATTGATTATCTGTACAGAAAATATAGAAAAAAATAAAACGCTACTTCACAACAAATCCAACTATCCTGCCAGGTACATAAATTTCTTTTACAACCTGTCCCTGAGCTAAATATTTTGAAACATTTTCGTTTTTTCTTGCCAAATCAATTGCGTCTTTTTGGCTCGCATCCCTGGAAATTTCGATGTCTCCGCGCACTTTGCCATTAACTTGGACACCGATTTTTACAATGTCATCAACTACAAGTTTAGGATCGTACGTCGGCCATTTGCTGTCAAAAATACTGTATTTTCCGCCAAGAACAGACCAACATTCCTCAGCCAAATGCGGAGCAAGTGGCGCAATCAACTGCGCAACAATTTTTCTGGAAGCCTTATCAATGCCATTCTTAATAACGAAATTTATAAACTCCATCAAAGCGGCCACGGCTGTATTAAAACGCAATTTATCAATATCCTCGCCGATTTTTTTTATCAATTTATTTAATGCGCGCTTCAAAGCCTCCGCATCCTGAACTTTATTATTTTTCTTGTCGCAAATCGTCCTCCAAAATCTATCCGCAAACTTCGCGATTCCAGTAATCCCTTTATCGTTCCAGTCGCCGCCATCGGTAAACGGCCCCATAAACATCAAATACATTCTAAAAATATCACTGCCGTACTTGGCCACGAACTCATCGGGACTGACTACATTGCCCTTGGATTTACTCATCTTTGCGCCACTCTTGGTAATCAAACCCTGATGCACCAAATGCTTAAACGGTTCCGCCTTTTTGTCATTCATCAAAACTTTATGAATGAAACGCGCATACAAAAGATGCATGCACGCATGCTCGGGCCCGCCGATATACATATCAACCGGAAACCATTTTCTAATCAAATTCATATCAAAAGCTTTTTTCTTATCATGAGCTGTCAAATATCTCAAGAAATACCAGCTCGAGCAGATAAAAGTGTCCATCGTATCGACCTCGCGCGAAGCGTCGCCGCGACATTTCGGACACTTTGTATTTACGAATGAAGGAACTGATGCGAGAGGGGACTTGCCTTTTGGCTTGTAATCGACATTTTTTATTGGCAAAACAACAGGCAAATCTTTCTCCGGAACAGGAACCTCTCCGCATTTTTTACAATAGACAATTGGAATCGGCGCGCCCCAATATCTTTGCCGCGACAACAGCCAGTTGCGCAATTTATAATTTAAAGTTCTTTTTCCAAATCCTTTTTTCTCAATGTAATCTATGACTTTTTCCCTGGATTCTCCCCATTTCTGACCTCTGAACTCAGCGGGGGAATCGAGTACGCCATTAGGATCGTGGTGAAAGCAGAATTCCAAATTCTTAACTTTGGCAGCCTTGGCTAAATCAGCAGGGAACATGACGGGCCTGAGCAAAATCCCATATTTCTTAGCAAAAGCAAAATCACGTTCGTCATGAGCGCTGGAATTAACAACGCCTGAGCCATATTCATAAATAACAAAAGAAGCGATCCAAATCGGCAAATCTCCGGTACCAAAAGGATTATCAAGATAACGTCCTGTAAATATCCCTTCAACATCTTTTTCCAGTGTGAATTTATTAGCCATTTTTTTCTTTTTAATCTGCGCTAAAAAATCCATTACGGTTTTTTCATATTTAGTGCCTTTGACCAGTGTCGGGACCATGGGATGTTCAGGCGCGATAACTGCGAAAGTTTGCGCCATAAAAGTCTGAGGCACGGAATCATACGATTCAAATTCAACATCCAAACCTTTCACTTTTTGGCGATAGGTAACGCCTCGGCTTTTCCCAATCCAGTTGGTCTGCATGATTTTTGTCTTTTCAGGCCAATCCAACTTTGAATGATCGAGCAAATCTTCAGCGTATTTATTGATATCGAAAAACCATTGATTCAGATTTTTTTGTGTAACTTCAGTGTCGCAGCGTTCACAAAGACCTTCTTTTACCTGCTCATTTGCCAAAACAGTCTTACAGCTCGGACACCAGTTAACGGGGGCCTCTTTTTTATAAGCAAGTCCCTTTTTATATAATTCCAAAAATACCCACTGCGTCCATTTGTAATATTCCGGACGCGATGTAATAACCATTTTATCCCAATCGTACATGATTCCCATCGCGCTAAGCTGCTTGATCATGTATTTGATATTTTTTTCCGTGCTTTTTTGGGGAGGGACTCCTGTTTTTATCGCATAATTCTCAGCAGGCAACCCAAAACTGTCAAAACCCATCGGTTCAAAGACATTAAAGCCACACATTCTTTTGTATCGCCCATAACTATCCGCAGGCCCATAATTATACCAGTGCCCGATATGTAATTTGTCACCGGACGGATACGGGAACATCACCAGATTGTAATATTTCGGCTTTCGCGCGCTTAAATCCGCTTTGTAAAGTTTGCTTTTGGCCCATTTTTTCTGCCATTTCTGCTCTACGCCATGGGCTTTATATGAAGAAGACATTGATCAAGACCGTTAAATAATTTTAACGGGATGAATTTTACTCGTACTTGATGGGATATTCAAGGATCACTCGCTTTCCCCCTTATAACTTATCTTCACCAAAAGTTTTGTCCCTTCCCCATCAGTTTCCTTAATCTTGGGATAAAGTCGCTCAAGCCAAGTTTTTTGCTTTACGGGCTCGTCAGGCTTGTCAGATTCACCTGAGACATTAGATTCAACTCCTCCATTCAATTCTTTAATTTTCCCGGATAGATCCTTAACCGCAAATCTGATGCTCAAAACCTTTCCTTTCTCATCCTTAAGAGGTTGCGCGCTCAATAGTAACAATTTTTCATTCTCACCACTGAGAACCCTGATCGGCCCGATTGCATCCATTTTTTCGCCATTTTGCGCTAATTTTCCATAAACTGAAGCCAAATCTGCCAAATCTTCCTTATTCACATAGTCAAAAAGCTTCTTCCCAACCAACCTTACGCATTCTTTCTTGATCAATTCGCAAAAAGCAGGATTCGACTCCTTTATGATACCTTCAACATCTGTGACAAATGTCATTCCTTCGCTCAAAACCTCTTCAACATGTTCCCCAGCATTTCCAGCTTCAAGAACATTGGCCCCTCCATGGTCAGGATTAATACCTTCGCCGCCCAAGAAGAAGAGCATAGTCGAAAAAGATACAATAAACAGTGCTACAGCGGATATAGCGATCTTTTTGTTTTGAGATAATTTTGGCATACTTTGTTTTTATCTTGATATTCGCTTTAGTATATTATATAATAGGACTGTACATATGTCAACCTTTAATCTGATTACCTATGAATAACTCCAATGTCGATTCCTCAATAATATTGCCTGTTTTGAAGCAAATCCCGCTTTTTTCAGGTTTGGACGAAACAGCGCATAAAGAAATAATCACCAGGATAGTCATGATGTACTATCCTGCAAATTATCAGCTTTTTAATGAGGGAGCAGAGGGTGATGCCTTATATATAGTTAAAAAAGGCCAAATACAGATCTACCACGAGCCGAAAGAAGAAGGAGATTTACCTCAAAAAGTCGCTGTTATAAGTGATAATGGCTTTTTTGGAGAAATGGCATTGATTTCAGATCAGCCACGCAACGCATCAGCCAAAGCGATTACGGATTGCGAGGTTTTTATCCTTAGCAAAGAAGATTTCAAGAAACTTTTGGAAAATAACACTGTTCTTGCGGAACAGATCAGCGCTGCGGTTATAGACCGCATAAAACAAAATGACCAAACAAAATAATGCTTTTAGGTTATCTGATATTGGGCCATCTCTTGGGGGATTTTATATTCCAGCCGAATAAACTGGTTTTATGGAAAATGCGGAGCAAAATGGGAACTTTGGTGCACGCCGGCATCCATTTTATTCTTAATCTGTTAATTCTCCTGCCTTTTATAATAAATGGATATATCTGGCCGATAGGGGCTGCTTTTGGGTTAAGTTTCGCTCATTTTTGGCTTGATCAGGCCAAAATAAACTACGAATTAAAGCACGACAAAAAAGTTCTGCCTTTCCTTATAGATCAGTTGCTCCATCTGTTGGCAATTTTATTGATCTATTTCTTCCTCCAAAACTTAACGTTGGCACTGCCAACAGGTGATTTTTACACAATTTATACAGACATTCGCCTTATAATCTTCATATCTTTCCTGATTCTTTCAACAACAGTCGTCGAAATCTACTTTTTCCAAAGAAAGCGTGAGAAAAATCACAGTGCCATATTCAAAATGAACCCAAAGGGGATATTGATTAGAATTACAGTCGTTGCGCTGATTTACGCTCTTTTTATGATTCTAAGTTTTTATGCCCGTGGGAATCACTGGGACTGGTAGGAATATTTTCATTAAAAACTTCTCGCGCGGAGAGTTCTTTTTCCGCAGTTAAATTCAAAAAGGTATACGTCCAGACTGTATATGAAAAAATATCCACTATACCGGATAGGTAAGCGGCAATAAGCAAAGCCACAAATCCAACTATGCCGCCGACAATAACTCCGGTCACCGGCAGAGTCACGGTAGCTAAATAACCTGTTATAAGCACAATCACCACGGGAATCAGGAAGACAACAATGACCTGAAGTATTATTCTAAGACCGATCAAAAGCATCAAAATCGTGATTAGGAAAGTGTGTTTCCAGTGCATGATAACCATTTTCGCGCTTTTTTTCATGGAATCAAAAACCGGAAGATTATCAATCACAATATAAAAATCAGTATATGTAAAAAGCAGAAGCAGAACAAAACTTATAATAATAAAAATAATGAATACTGGCAGCAGCAACTTGAAAATCGTAGGTCCGAGATTGCGCAAAACAAATGCCATTTCAATCAAAATCGAGAAAAACGTAAAAGTTTTAATGAGCAAATGGTATTCAAACAAAGGTAAAAAAGACATTAGACCATGTCGAAGGCCAGTACCGACGCCGGCTTTTTGATTGTTTCTATTTCTGGCTATCATCTGAACAGCTGAAGCTTGAGCAAGAGTGGGAAATAAAAAATACAAAATCGCGAAAATAATTGCAAAGACAATTAACGGAGCGGTCCAGGATAAATGAGTATGAATGAAATCCCAAATAAACTTTACAACCTGTCCGAGGAAACTATGTTCCTCCTCTGAAAACAGATATGAACTTTTAAAAGCAAAAACCTGATAAGCAATATATCCGACCCCTACGGTAGTGGTTAATATGCTTGGCAGAAAGCCAAACCAAAAGATCAGCTTCTTATTTGCTTGGGTATATTTCCAAGAATCCGCAATGATTTCGCGATAGTTCATACTCTTTATCATTGTAATCTCGTAAGTTCTAAAGTCAACAGCCCGCCGCAGGCGGGCCTAGCCGAAGGCTGGATTAATAAAAAACGGTCCGCCTTAGGTGACCACCTTGTCCTTAAGAACGATCATATACGGCATTCATCTTTAAGTTTGCCCTTGCCAAAAGGGGATATTCTTAGTACAATTCTTTTTGCGAAAATTTTTTTACTAAAAACATGAAAAGAGATAAAAAGAAGAAATTAATGGGGAAATACGGTGTCCATGAAAAAGACACAGGTTCTTCCCAGGTTCAGGTAGCTGTTTTGACTGAAAGAATTAACGAGCTTTCAAAGCATCTTGAAGAACATAAAAAAGATGATCATTCAAGACGCGGGCTGCTTAGCTTGGTTGGAAAAAGACGAAAACATTTGAATTATTTACGCTTACATAAAAAAGAGGACTACGAAAAAATATTGAAGAACTTGAAATTGAGAAAATAAGACATGGCGCCGCAGGCCATGCCTACCGGCAGGCAGACGCCTAATGATCCTTAAAAAACAAATTCTCCCCGAATGGAATCATCATCTTAAGTAGCAGGATTGAGCAGACACGAGCGAAGCGAGTGTCTTTTCAATCTTGTCACTTGAGAGAGCTTGGTTTCATGGGGATTCTTATATCCCATAATCTTTTTAAACATGGAACCAAAAGAAGTTAAAATGGATCTCGCGGGTCGCGAGTTCAAAATCCAAAATTATCCGATTGCAAGTTATGCAAGCGGTTACGCAATAGTCTCACTGGGAGATACCGTAGTTATGGCCAATGCTTCAATGAGCGAAAAGGCCAAAGAAGGTACGGATTTTTTCCCTATGACAGTTGACTACGAAGAAAACATGTATGCCGCAGGAAAAATAAAAGGCAGCCGTTTTATCAAACGTGAAGGAAGGCCGTCTGAAAACGCCATTTTAATATCTCGTATGATTGATCGTCCGGTAAGGCCGCTCTTTCCTAAAGGTACAAAAAACGAAGTGCAATTGATATGTAGCGCTCTTTCCGCAGATCTTGAAGTTGATCCTGCAACAACCGCGATGAATGCCGCATCAGCAGCTTTAATGGTTAGCGGAGCGCCTTTTGCCGGACCTATCGGCGCAGTGCGCATGGGATATGTCGACGGAAAAATAATTGTAAATCCGACATATCAGCAATGTGAGGAAGGTCAGATGAATTTGATTGTGGCGGGCACTTTAGATGCCATAACAATGGTGGAAGCTGCAATGAAAGAGGTGACTGAAGAAGTTGTGGTTGAAGCCCTTGAACTCGCTCATAAATATATTAAAGAAATTTGCGAACTGCAGCTTAAATACGCAAAACAGTTTGATATTAAAAAGATTGAAGCGGAGGTTATAAAATACAGCGAAGCGGCAATTAAAGCCGTGCACGATGTTATAAAGGAGGATATGCTGGAGGTAAGCGGCAAAACCAAAATGGAAGTTAAGGCGAAAGTTCACGCTCTTGAGGAAAAATTATTTGAAAAATATAAAAAAGAAATCGAGGAGGAAGTATTCACGGGAGCTGAACTCAGTGGAATTTTGAATGAGATGCTTGAAAAGCGGATGCGCAAAAATATTCTTGAAAAAGAGAGTCGTCTGGATGGACGCAAACTGACTGAAATAAGAGAAATCAGTATTTTCCCGGATGTGTTACCAAGAACTCACGGTTCAGCTATTTTTCAAAGAGGCGAAACAATGGCTTTAACAATCACTACTTTGGGAGGGCCAGGCGACGCGCAAATCGTCGACACAATGGAAAAAGATATATCAAAACGCTATTTTCATCATTATCATTTTCCTCCATTCGCCACAGGCGAGATCAAGATGATGCGCGGTCCGGGACGCCGTGAAATCGGTCATGGAGATTTGGCTGAGAGAGCACTACTTCCTGTATTGCCAACGGTGGAGGAATTTCCATATACAATGTGGTTGGTATCCGAAGTTACGCGTTGCAATGGTTCGAGTTCCATGGCTTCCGTTTGCGGCTCAACACTTTCTTTGATGTGCGCCGGCGTGCCAATCAAAAAACCTGTTGCTGGTATTGCAATGGGATTGGTTAGCGATTCCGAGACAGGCACTTACAAAATTTTGAGCGACATCCAGGGAATGGAAGATTTTGCAGGGGATATGGACTTTAAAGTTGCGGGCACAGTGGATGGAATTACAGCTTTGCAAATGGACATAAAAGTAAAAGGACTGTCTCTGGACTTGATGCGCAAAGCTCTTGCGCAAGCTAAGGAAGGCCGCAAATTCATATTGGATAAAATGACAGCGGTTGTAAAGGAACCAAAAAAGAGTCTTTCCAAATACGCTCCGCTTATTATGAACATTGCTATTGATCCTGAGATGATTCGCATCGTTATTGGCAAAGGCGGCGAAACAATTCAGGCAATAACTAAAGCATGTGGAGTTGAAATTGATATTGGTGATGAAGGACGTGTAACTATCACAGCTCCGGATCAGGAGAGTGGGAATAAGGCTATAGAATGGATCAAGAAGCTCACTTATGTGCCAAAAGTCGGAGATGTATTTGATGGGAAAGTAACACGTCTGATGGAATTTGGGGCTTTTGTGGAAATATGTCCGGGCAAAGAAGGACTTGTGCATATTTCGGAATTGGACACAGCTCGTGTAAATAAAGTTGAAGACATCGTTAAGGTTGGGGATCCTGTTAAAGTGAAGTTGTTAAAAATTGATGAACAGGGTCGTTATAATCTTTCGAGGAAAGCGTTATTGGGGAATGTGGCAAGTGGAGGCGCCGATGTAGGAGGAGAGACTGTAAAAGGCACTCGAAACGTACGCAAAATAAGTTGACCGCAAAGATAAGGATAATTATATTGTCCTCGTTTTTAAAAAATTTAGACAGCAAGCGGGTATCGTATAGTGGCTATTATGCAACCTTGCCAAGGTTGAGATACGAGTTCGATTCTCGTTACCCGCTCCAAAGCGCAAGAGGTTTCACCGGAGGCGAAACATATTTGCGCAATGAGCCTTGAGCCCAACGAGTTCTAATTGTATTCCCCTGATTAAAATGCTTTAATGACGCACAGGGCAATTTGAAAATTTTATATGTTTGAGCAATCTTTCAAAAACATTGACAATATTCTTCGTACCGATTCGGGATGTGCAACCGAACTAGATTACATTGAACAAACTTCCTGGATACTTTTCTTGAAATACTTGGATGATCTCGAAGAAGATAGAATTAACGAAGCAGGATTGGCAGGAAAAGGGAATTATGAATACATTATAGAAGAAGAATATCGCTGGGATAGCTGGGCGGCTCCGAAGGATATGGACGACAAAATCGATCACCACAAAACCCTGGATGGAGATGATTTAAGGGATTTCGTTAATAATAAACTTTTCCCGTATCTCAAAAAGTTTAGAGCCGAAGATCCAAACACAATTGAATACAAAATTGGAGAAATTTTTCACGAATTGAAGAACAAAATTACAAGCGGATATAAACTTCGCCAAATATTGAACATTGTAGACGGGATGCATTTTAGGCTTTACGAAGAGAAACATGAACTTTCTCATCTCTACGAGTCTAAAATTAAAAACATGGGTAATGCTGGACGAAATGGTGGAGAGTACTACACGCCACGCCCACTCATCAGAATCATTGTCAAAATTGTCGCGCCAAAAATAGACGAAACAATTTATGATGGGGCTTGCGGCAGCGCCGGATTCCTGGTCGAGGCTTATAACTATCTGATGCAAGATCACGACAAGCTTTCCTCAAAGCAAATGGCAACACTTCAAAACAAAACTTTTTACGGCAAAGAAATAAAATCCCTCGCATACATCATCGGGATCATGAATATGATCCTGCACGGCATAGAAGCGCCGAATATCAAGCACATGAATACGCTATCGGACAACATCAATGATATTCAGGAAAAAGATCGTTACGACATCGTATTGGCTAATCCTCCTTTTGGGGCGGGTATAGGCCGAGAAATTCAGCAGAACTTCCCAATCAAAACGGGTGAAACAGCTTTCCTTTTCCTTCAACATTTTATAAAGATTCTGAAAGCAGGTGGCAGAGCGGGAATAGTTATTAAGAACACTTTTCTTTCCAATACAGACAATGCTTCAGTTTCTTTAAGAAAACTTCTTTTAGAAAATTGCAATTTACACACAGTCTTGGATCTTCCTGGGGGTGTTTTTCAAGGTGCCGGCGTCAAAACAGTCATCTTATTTTTTGAAAAAGGTAAACCAACCAAGAAAACTTGGTTTTACCAGCTCAACCTCTCCCGCAATCTCGGCAAAAACAATCCTTTGAACGAAAAAGATTTAGAAGAATTCGTAGAATTGCAAAAAACAAAAGCAGACAGCGAAAATTCATGGAGCGTGGATATGGCTACAGTGGATCAAAGTACGTTTGACTTATCAGTGAAGAACCCGAGTAAGGGAGGGGAAGTGACTTTACGCGAGCCAAAGGCGATTTTGGAGGAGATGGAAAGAATGGATAGAGAAAGTCTTAAAACACTAAACGAGATTAAAAAGAAATTATAGTTTATTTAAGAAAATCTATGGACGACGGTATCGCTTATCAAAATGAAGGAAGTGCATTTCTTCCGAAATCAATGACTTCGATCATCTCACCACCACAAACATTACAAGCAAAAATTGAGCCACTTCTTATTGCGCAAACAATATTGGGTGAAGATGTGACCAGATTAAGCTCCGAATACGCTACAACTGCAGCAAAGATGTTCGGCTGCACTAGTAGCGTACTGTTGCCATTAACGGAGTCAGCACGTTCTATAGGAGCTAGTCTTTCGGAAATGAGCAGAATGGCAATTGATACAAATGTATTGCAAAAAACTCCTTCATATGACTTTGTAAACAAGCCTCTTCTATCCACTCTTAATTCAGTCGCAGACTCAATACAAATTAATCAAGAAAGCCTTTTTTCTTGTATTCCAAAAACTGAAAATGGACTAAATCAGTTGATGTTGAATGTTCCCTCTTATATTTCTGGGATTAACTCTTTGGGCGACATTGCACTCGACTATTTAAAGTCTTCCCCCGCGGTATTTTCAGTGTCCGCTAAGGAGGAATCAGAAATGGCTACTCTAAAAAAGAAGGTCGAAAATCTAGAATCAAAAATAAAGAAGCTAGAAAACAAAGACAGGGATTCATTGCTAACGAATATTACTACTGATGTCTTGAATAGATTAGAAAGCATTGCCCACGATCTTTCTAAATACTTCCGAGGAGCAATGACAACACTTATTGCGG
>CAYHSM010000009.1:17809-19029 GCA_964359325.1 uncultured Candidatus Peribacteria bacterium | reverse complement strand
CTTATTGGAAATTACAAAAGGGTAATGAAATGGGCTGATGAAGTGAGAACTTTGAAAGTGCGCACCAATGCCGATACGCCTCATGATGCTCAAGCTGCTGTGGATTTTGGAGCTGAGGGGATAGGACTTTGTCGCACGGAACACATGTTTTTTGAGGAGGACAGAATCCATTTGGTTAGACAAATGATTCTCGCAAAAGACGCTGATGAAAGAGCAAAGCCTTTGAAAAAATTAAAAGAAATTCAAAGAGATGATTTTGTCGGAATTTTTAAGGTAATGGAAGGTCGTCCGACAATGATCCGACTGCTTGATCCTCCACTACATGAATTTTTACCTGACAAAGAAGTCAAAATTAAAGAATTGGCTGATGATTTCAAAATGACTGTTGAAGATTTAAAGACTGTGATTTCAAGTTTGCATGAAATTAATCCGATGCTTGGACATAGAGGTTGCCGCTTGGGAATCACGCATCCTGAAATTTACAAAATGCAGGTGCAGGCGATTGCAGAGGCTGCCATGGAGGTTTGTAGAGATGGTGGCAAGGTAAATGTGGAAATTGAAATTCCTTTGGTTGGAACTGTTAGAGAATTCACTCATATGAAAAAATTAGTGAAGGGAGTTTTGGATTCTTATGGAGATGATGTTAATTTTGAATATAAAATAGGGACGATGATTGAGGTCCCAAGAGCTTGTCTTACGGCGAATGAGCTTGCGCGCGAGGCTGACTTTTTTTCATTCGGGACAAATGATTTAACACAGATGACTTTTGGGTATTCGAGGGACGATGCGGGCAGTTTTATTCCAAAATATATGGATTTGGGGATTTTGGAAAGTGATCCTACGTCTACGATTGATCAGGATGGCGTTGGTAAATTGATGCGGATTTGTGTTGAATTGGGACGCAATGAAAAACCAGATTTGGATATTGGAATTTGCGGAGAACACGGCGGTGATCCGGCTTCGGTTGAATTCTGTCATGAAATCGGCCTGAATTATGTAAGTTGCAGTCCGTACAGAGTGCCGATTGCGAAACTGGCGGCTGCGCAGGCTGTGTTGAGGGGGAAATAATGCACATACAACTTTCACTTGAAAATCCGATAGGGGTTGGATCTAATAGAAATAGACTTATCCAACCTATATATGGTTATACGAAAAAACATATATCGTTGAATTTGCGTCAATTTTTCATCACAAATTCGTGCACATTCACCCTTTTCAGG
>CAYHSM010000009.1:0-17709 GCA_964359325.1 uncultured Candidatus Peribacteria bacterium | reverse complement strand
GTTGAATTTGCGTCAATTTTTCATCACAAATTCGTGCACATTCACCCTTTTCAGGACGGAAATGGTAGAACTGCCAGACTGTTGATGAATATATTTTTGATGCAATATGGCTTTCCTATCACAATTATTCAAAAAAATGACAGACAAAAGTATTACAGAGTTTTAGAGATGGCGGATAATGGGAACTATAAGCCACTAATTTTGTTTGTAGCTCAAGCTGTTTTGCGATCACTTAACATTTATTTGGATGTACTAACTCCTTCAAAAGATAAAGATAATTTTATTAGTTTAGCTAAGGCGACAAAATATTGTTCATATTCTCAGGCTTATCTCGGGAAATTGGCTAAAGAGGGAAAATTGGAGGCAATCAAGATTAAAAGAAATTGGGTGACAACAAAAGAGGCTGTGGAGAGATATGTCAAAGAACATATATAACAGTAGCATCACCGTAATTTAACTGTATAAGTATTGTTCGAACAACGTCCAGGCACTCACCCCGAAAATCGTAGTGACAATGTCACTACGCGTATGGTATACTGATATCAGTTTAACTTATTTAACTATGTCTACTATTCAAATTCGTATCGATGAAAAAACCAAGAAGTCCGCAAAAAAGGTGCTGGATAGTATTGGCATGGATATGAGCAGTGCAGTGAAAGTATATTTACATCAAATAGTGACAACTCAGGGCATCCCCTTTCCACTTCTGACTGAAAACGGTTTAACTATTAAACAAGAAAAAGAGATATTGAAGGCTTCGGCGGAAGCTAAAAGAGGGATTAACGTGAGTGGCCCATTTGAGGGCAAGGAAATAACTGATTATTTGAAAAAATTACGAAAATAAAGCATGAGAGTTTTGTATCACAAGAAATTTGATAAACACTTTGAAAAACTTAGCTTTAAGTTACAAGATAAAGTAATTGGAATTATTGAATTATTTCGAAAAAATCCAATTAATCCAATTCTCAAAAATCATGCATTAAAGGGTGAGATGAATGGTAGGCGGGCGATATCTGTCACCGGTGACATGCGTATTATTTTTGAAGAACATGACAACTATGTACTAGTTATCATGTTAGATGTTGGAACTCACAATCAAGTTTACGGTTGAGTGTAATTGTTTCAAAAGCCTACGCTTCCCCCCAATTTAATTTGCTCCTCAGCATTTTGTAATAGCGATTTCTCGTACGGATCATGTAAACATAGCGTTTGCTGCGGCGGATTCTGATTTTGTCACCGTATTTCAGCATGCAAAGATCCTGGCCATCGATTGTAAGACCAATTATTGAGATATCTTCGTCTCTGCGTTGCGTTTCTATAGTCACGGTTAACTGGCGACTGTCAGGCACAACTATTGAACGCATGGAAAGCGAACTCGGGCAGATTGGCGTTACGATCAGTCCTTCTATGCCCGGATGGACAATAGGACCTCCTGCTGACAAAGAATGAGCTGTAGAGCCTGTTGGAGTTGCAACAATCATACCATCCGCTTTGAATTTAACGAGTTTGCGTCCGTTAACTTCCAACTCCATTGTTATGAGCCTTGCAAATGAGCCTTGATTTACTACAGCGTCATTAAGCGCAAGAAAAGTGGAAATCTTTTTATTGTCGCGGTAAAGAGTCACACGAAGCAGCGAACGACGATCAACTGTATATTGATGCGTGAAAATTTTATCCAGACATTCAAAAATTTTGTCAGGATGACATTCTGTCAAAAATCCCAAAGTCCCCATATTTACACCCAAAATCAGCACTTTTTTTCTGGATACACGGCGAGCGGTTTTTAGCATAGTGCCATCTCCTCCGAGAGTTATGGCCATATCAACTTTCTTTAGAATATCTTCCTTTTTATATCCGGTCGTCCCTTTAAATATTGGAGAAGCATTATTGTCAAAAATAATTTCCTTATGGTGTTTTTTTAAATATTCCACCAGTGTTTTAAGCAATTTTAAATTCTTTGGCGTTTCAAACAGGTTACGCTTGGCAATGATTCCTATTTTTTCTATATTTTTTTTCGTGTACATTTGGCTGTATTATCGCATTTTCGTCTGTTTCTTTGCAAGATCGAAAATCTTTAACAATTTTTTTGCGGACGAAACCCATGAGAATTTTTTGGCTTGTTTGAATCCTTTTTTCTTTAATTGGTCTTCGAGTTGAGGATCTTTTATCAATTTAATCATTGCTGCTGCTATTTGATCCGGGCTATTTGGATTTATCAACAGCGCACTTGCCTGCCGGTAGGCATGGCTTTCTCCCACCACTTCAGGCATTGAAGAAGTATGCGAAGCGATCACCGGACAACCGCATTGCATGGCCTCCAGCGGCGGCAAACCAAACCCTTCATAAAACGATGGAAAAACAAGCGCTTTTGCCAAATTATATAAATTCATAAGGCTTTTATTTGAAAGATAGCCGAGGATATGCACTTTTTTATTAAGATAATTTTCGCGAATAAGTTGGAATGTAGGCTCAAAATTCCATCCGTTTTTGCCAACAATTATCAAATAATAATCCGGGAAACGGTCGCTCACTTTCTTAAAAGCTTTAATCAAATTCATGTAATTTTTGCGAGGCTCAAGCGTGCCCACGGCAAGAAAAAAATTTAACGGAAGGTTTGTTTTTTGAATGAATGTTCGCAAGTTTTGTTGCGGGTCTTGAATAGGCTTAAAATCTTCGCTTGCCGCACAATTGATAACAGTGATTTTTTTGGCTCCCAGTTTGGGAAATTTGGCAAGAAGGTCGTTTTTTGTGTTTTGAGAAACAGTGCAAATCGAGTCTGCTTTTTTTATAGCGCGTTTCAACAAAAGTTTTTCAATAATTGTTGCTTTTTTGTTGTGATTATTCGGAAATAAAAACGCCACAAGATCATGGACCGTGATGACTATTTTTATGGATTTTGGGAGAAAATTTGGAATTATATAGCTTGAAGGCGCAAAAAAAATATCAGCTTTTTCTTTTTGGACATCGCGCGCAACTTTCAAATGCCAGAGAATCCCGCCTCCTTTTATCAATTTAATTTGAGCGTTCTTAAAATGTTCAAAGCCCGGGATCCCTTCTTTCGCATAAAGAATATATTGATTTTTATCATCCAATTTCAGAAGATTTTGGACAATATTAAACGTGTACCAACCTTTGCCGGCTTTTTCTCCGCCTGCTGTCCTTATGTCTATGGAGATTTTCAGCGCGTCTTTCATAATCCAAATATACCATACCCTTTACAATAGTGGGATTTCAGTTATGCTTTGAATGAAGAAAAACTAACTACTCAATGCTATGCCTAATTCATTCAAAATCAGGCTTATAAATCTCCCTTTACATAAAAAAATCGTTTTGGTTGGCGCTTTTTTTATGGTGATTGGCGTGTTTATGCCATGGTACAACGATATTGATAAATTCAGGATCGGGGAAAGTTTTCTTGGGATTTCCGGACCACTTTATCTCGCGGGATTTTTAGTGTTTCTTTCCGGAGCTCTTTCTCTTGGCTTAATCATTACTCAACTGATAGAAAAACCTCTACCAAAGCTGCCTCTTAAAGAATTACAACTACATATTCTTGGCAGTATTTTGTCTTTTTTGATGCTGGTTTTGACTGCGTCCGTTTATTTTCATCCAAAATTTGGAGTTAATTTAACAGATAAAACTGTTGGATTTGGAATGATTTTGGCTTTCATAGGAACAGGACTTCTGCTTTTGGGCGCAATATTGAGCTTGAAGTCAAAAGAAATAAGTTTTGATATGGAGGGACATATTGATCCTTTGATTGATATGGATCTGCAAAACAGGGAAAAGTCCGATCTTGGCTTAAAGAAGCCTAATGATGAGCTGAAAAAAGATATTACTGTCGGGGAGGCCATGGAAAAATATGCCGACAATAAGGAAAAAGGCTGGGGACCTGTGCAGGAATCCATAAATAATATTCGAGATGAACACCACCATGACTAATCAGGTTAAACCGGCTGTTAATCCGATTGAGGACAATCCTATTATTTTTTACTGTAAGGACTGCGAGGAAGTGGTTGATACTAATCGCGTTGGCGGTAAATATGTTTATAAATGCAAAAGATGCGGGACTAAAAACGTGGCTTTTGGAACAAAAAAAAGTATTTACGGATTTTTTAAATTAGAAGATAAGGAGAAGGAAAAGGCGAAAGAGAAGGCGGTCGTGGCTAAAGCTGAATCTGTGGCGGTTGAGTCGGTCAAAAAAGATGATTAGTCTAACTGACGACGCAATAAAAAAATATTCCTTGCAAGTTGATTTCAAAAAATTTTAAGAAAATTTTAACTTTGCGTGGTATTGATGGTTTTGTCATCAGTATTTTTTGAGGGGAGGAAGAGGAAATTTCAAAATTTGCAAACAAATTTCAAAATTTCTGTTGACGGTGAGCGTATACTCACCTATACTGATGGCAACTTATTCATTAACAAAAAAATATATGGATGCGAAAAGTGAAAAAAGCAAAGCGGTTGAGTTGGCCATAGCTCAAATCGAAAAAAATTTTGGCAAAGGCGCCATTATGAAAATGGGGGAATTTGGCAAGGTACCGATTGAGACAATCTCTACCGGTTCAATCTCCTTGGATGTTGCGCTTGGAGGAGGTATTCCAAGAGGTAGAATTATAGAAATCTTCGGGCCGGAAAGTTCCGGCAAAACTACACTTAGCCTGCATATTTTGGCTGAAGCGCAAAAAAACGGTGGGGCTGTGGCGTTTATTGATGCTGAGCATGCTCTTGATCCCGAATACGCAAAAAGGATTGGTGTTAAAATCGATGAACTTATTTTGTCTCAGCCCGACAGCGGTGAGCAAGCGCTTGAAATAGTGGAGACTTTAGTAAGAAGCAATGGTTTGGATGTAATTGTAATAGATTCTGTTGCCGCTTTGACTCCGAGAGCTGAAATTGACGGAGACATGGGCGATTCACACATGGGACTGCAGGCGCGATTGATGAGCCAGGCTCTGCGCAAATTGACCGCTGTTGTCGCCAAAAGCAAAACTACTGTTATTTTTCTCAATCAGCTGCGTATGAAAATCGGAATTATGTTTGGTAATCCCGAGACTACTACCGGCGGTCAAGCTCTTAAATTTTACACTTCCGTGAGAATGGACATAAGAATTACCGGTAAAATAGAGGATCCGGCGAGTGTTGATAAAGAACTGATCGGTAGTCGTGTAAGAGTAAAAATTGTGAAAAACAAAATCGCTCCTCCATTCAAGACCGCAGAATTTGATATTATGTACAATCGTGGCATTTCTTACGAAGGCGATCTCCTTGATCTGGCAACAAAATACAATGTTGCCCGTAAGTCCGGAGCTTTTTACGCTTATAAAGAAACTAAGCTCGGGCAAGGCAGAGAAAATGCAAAAAATTTCCTTATAGAAAATGAAAAAGCCAGGAAGGCCATTGAAAAAGATGTCAAAACTCTGCTTCATGGAACCCCTAAGGAAGTTGAAAAATTAGCGGAAGCTTTAAAGGAATAATTTCAAAGGCCATGAATGATTACGAAAAATTGCTGCAATACGCCTTGAGGATTCTCGCCAAAAAAAGATATACGCATCACGAGATGGAAAAAAAGCTTGAACAATTTTTGAGGAGGCACGAGATTGTTGGGGTCGGACTTATTGATCAGGTTTCGGATAGGCTGTTTGAATTGAAATATCTGAATGATGAAGATTATGCGCGTGATTATATTTCTGACAGAATCAGATTTAAGCCGCGTGGGAAATTTCTTATGAAAAGAGAACTTAAATTAAAAGGCGTGGATGATGATATTGTTAAAAATAGTCTGGATGAGAAGGAGATAGATGAGGGAGTGCTTTGTTTAGTGGCTTTACGTAAAAGAGAGAGGCAGTGGGCTGATTTATCTAAAAAAAAGAGAAAAGAGAAAGCGTATCGCTTTCTCTTTTCTCTGGGATTTGCCCAAGATGCTATTTACAAAGCCATAAATGGCTGTTATGCTCTGCGTGAAGAGTAGAATCATTTAAGATTCTGCTTTTTTTATATCCTATAATTATTTTTAATATGCAATCACAATTTTTTGCGGCAATTAACCAGCTTTGCGATGAAAAAAATATTTCCAAAGATCGTGTTATCGAAACCGTAAAGGCTGCCTTGCGTGCTGCGTACCGCAAAGATTACGGACATAAAGAAGAAAATGTCGATGTGGACATTGATGAAAATTCCGGGCTGGCAACCGTGTATTTGATCAAAAAGGTTGTTAAAGATGTCGTTGACCCATTTATGGAAATTTCAGAAAAAGACGCAAAAAAATACAATAAAAAAGCAAAAATTGATGATGAAGTCAAAATTGACGTGACTCCAACAAATTATGGACGCATTGCTGCGCAGGCTGCCAAACAGGTCATTATTCAAAGAATTCAGGAAGCTGAAAGGGATGTTATGTATGACACCTTCAAAGACCGTGAAAACGAGCTTATAAACGCTTTGGTGCATCGTGTTGACGGCAACAATGTCTATCTTAATCTTGATGATAAAATCACCACGATCCTTCCGTTCGACCAGCAAATTAAAGGTGAAAAATATTACTCCGGCCAGAGAATCAAATTATATTTGGATAAAGTAATTAAAACCACAAAAGGTCCTGAATTATTGATTTCCAGAACCCATTCCGGTTTGGTAAAAAAACTTTTGGAATTGGAGATCCCCGAGGTTAAATCCGGCCTTGTAGTTATAAAGTCCATTGCTCGTGATCCAGGCGTACGCTGCAAAATTGCCGTGCTTTCCAATGACCCAAAGATTGATCCTATTGGCTCGTGCGTAGGCCAAAAAGGCGTACGCGTACAAAATATTATGGAGGAATTGAATGGCGAAAGAATCGATATTATCCAATGGTCCGAAAATATGGAAGAATATATCAAGACCGCCCTGGCTCCCGCCAAAACAGCTGTTATCAAATTAGTTCAGGAACAAAAACGCGCCAAGGTATATGTTAATCCGGATCAAAGACCTCTCGCTATTGGTAAACAAGGCCAGAATGTGCGACTTGCTTCCATTCTAACCGGTTGGGAAATCGATATTATGGATATCAGCGAATATGAAGGCACCGCTCAAAAGGCTGAGGCAAAAGTTGAGATTAAAACTGTTGTAGAGCTTGGCATTGATCCGTCTATTGTTGAAAAATTAAAAACTGCCAATTTGACCTCGGTGGAACAATTAAAAGGATTGACTGCAAAGGATCTTATGGAAGTTGAGGGAATAGATAAAGTTAGCGCCAATGCGATTGCCGAGGCTGTAAAAAAGGCTAAGTAGAGAGGATGTTACGCTACGTCCGGCAGGAAATTTTTATACTGATTACTATTCCGCATGTGAATTTTGACATGGCCGGATTATAGCATAAGCTTTTTCTGGGCCGAAAACCTAAAACGTCACAAATCTTACAACTCTGCAAGCCAACATCCCCCGGATTTTAGAAAAATTTTAACTTTGGTTGATAGGGTAAAAATAAATTAAATTATTTAACCTGTTTTTGCCATGAAAACAAACAAAAAGCTGAAAGTGAAAGGCATGCAAATCTCTTTATTCCAAAAGAATAAAGATGATTACATCTCACTAACAGACATAGCTTTTGAATTTGCTTCTTGGATCAGTCTGGAATTTAAACTTTATCTAATCAAGGAATTCCAAAGGCTTAAGGAAGCGGAAAACCAAAGATTATCACTCGACTGGAACATAAAAAGAGAATTGGCAAAAGTTAATTACAAAATTCATACCGACGCAATAAAACAAGGCATGGAACCAAACCAAAGATTATTAAACTTAAATAGAATTGCCATCGAACAGATGAGATCAATACTTAATCATCCAGCGTTGAAGAAATTGAGATGAAATTTAAATGGCCCAATATGTATCTGAACTTATTCAATTAACCAAACTTATATGTTTACCGTCAACGAACAGCAAACAGAAGCAACCACAGCCTCCATAAACATCCACAATCAAAACTATCCTGCGCAGCTGAAGCAAATCCACAATCCTCCGCAAGAATTATTTTATAAGGGCGACCTCGAGACTCTCAAGAAAACATGCATCAGTATAGTCGGCACGCGCAGAAATTCCGATTATGGGGAAGAATTAACCAGACAAATCGTTAAAGAATTAAGCGTTCTTGATATAGCCATTGTTTCCGGACTCGCAAAAGGGATTGATACGATTGCGCATGAGGCAGCGCTACAAAACAACCTCCCCACAATAGCGGTTTTGGGAAGCGGCATAGACAATATTTACCCCAGACAAAATTTTAATCTCTCAAAAGAAATTATTAAGGCAAATGGATTGATTATTTCCGAATATGCGGGCACCGCCGAGCCGTCAAAATTTAATTTCCCGCAGAGGAATCGTATAATCAGCGGGCTTTCAATAGCGACCATAGTAATAGAAGCTCCTGAAGAATCCGGGGCGTTAATTACGGCCAGGTTCGCGCTTGAGCAGGGGAGGGAAATTTTTGTTGTTCCCGGGGATGTAGATCGCATAACAAGTCGTGGTTCATTAAGGCTTTTACAAAATGGCGGGGCCTATCCGATAGGTTCCGGCCAGGACGTTATAGATATACTCAGAAAACCACAGCGACTTTTTAAAACTTCACAAAGTTCAGAATTAAAATTGTGTCCGGTTTTGGACTTGCCCGTCGTTAGCGTTGATGTTCCAAATCAAAAGTCTCAGACGCTTAATAATCCGAAAGTCTCATACAAAACCACGGAAGAAGAAGACAGACTTTTATCAATTTTTCACAGGCACCGCGGCTTAACAATCGACAAAATAATTCAAAAACTGCCTATCCCAATCAGTCAAATTTTAACTACAATTTCCATCCTGGAAATCAATGGCTTAATTACGATGAAGGACGGAAGATATTTCCGTAAATGCTAAACAATGTTAAGATCATGCAGACTTCAATGTCCTAAAAAATATGTTTTACAAAGTCCGCACCCATTACAAACACACTCAAGGCAAAGTATTCGCATGGATGTCTTTGATTTTAGGCCTGGCAATCACATTGATCCATCCGATTCTGCCTAATTTTATCAAAACTATAGTCCATACGGATTCCAGGGTAAGTCTGTTTTATTCATTTTTGGCTGTTATTATACTTGTTGCCGGACTTACAAGCGGTTTTGTTTTAAAAAGAATTAAAAGAACAACTCTTACAAAGATAGGTTTTGCGCTTTTAGCCATAGCGACTTTTCTGTTAATTTTCGTAACAAAATTTATACAGCTTGCGGTTTTAATCACGTTAAAAACGTGGATTGAGCTGATTCTGTTTATAATTCTAGGCCTTTTTGTGCGAGACTTTGCGCAAGCAAATAATCTTGGCAGGGAGGAGGGACTCAAATTTAGATTCCAAAATATTGGAGCATTGGTCGGCTTATTCCTGGGAGGTTTTCTGGCTGCTAAATTTGATTACGAAATTGTGTTTATTGCAACTGCAATTGTAGCAATTTTCGGCCTGGGATATTTCCACCAAAAACATGTCATTGAGAAACACCCGGCTATTATTAATGCTCCTGAACATGGCAATTTAAATTTATTAAATAATCTTAAAGAATTTTTCAGCAATAGCGAGCGCGTAAAATCCTACCTGATTTACATGAGTCATGTACTATGGATCAGTTTTAAATATCTATATATCCCGTTATACGTAGTAAATTCAGGATATCTGTCCAGTATGTCGGGGTTAATTTTATCAGTCGCAATGTTTCCCGTAATCGTGTTTGAATCAAAAATGGGTGAATTGGCGGACGTATACGGTATTAGAAAATTAATCACAATTGGATTTTTAATAATCGGCATTTTACTTGCTGTTATTTTTGTCAGCCCGTTTCCACTGCTGAATTTTGGCTTACTGGCCGTGGCAAATGTAGGAGGCGCTTTCATCGAACCGCTAAGAGAAACTCTTTTTCTCAACAACACGCCAAAAGAAAAAGAGAACGATTTTTATGGCGTATATGTAACTTCCGAACCAATAGCCGGATTTTTGACGCCTATAATTGGAATTGCAGTTTTAGCTTTCCTGCCTTTTAAATTCCTTTTTCTGGCATTTGGAATATTAATGCTTCTGGCGGGATACTTTAGCTGGATTACTCTAAAACATTCGTAACGCGATATACTTCTTCCAAAGTCGTTATCCCCTGCGCGACTTTCAAAAAGCCGTCTTCACGCATTAAAATCATCCCGTCTTTTCTCGCGGCCGCAATTAAATCCTCAAGACCGGCTTTATTCAAAACCAAATCTTTGATTTCATTATTTAGCGTAATTACTTCCGCTACCACAACTCGTCCTTTGTAACCGGTCTGACTGCATGCGTCACAGCCGTGTACTGTAGGCACTTTTTCCGGAATGGCAACTGCAAGGCTCGGATTCACTTTTTTTAAATTATCCATGACTTCAGTGAATTCTTTTTTTGCAGATTCGGAAATCGGTTCAAAAGTCGCGCAATTTGCACAAACTTTCCTAACAAGTCTTTGTGCGATAATCGTATTAAGAGCCGGCGCAATCATAAATTGCGGCAGGCCCATATTCACCAAGCGCGGGATTGTTTCTATGGCACTGTTTGTATGCAAAGTGGAAAGAACCGTATGCCCTGTTAGGGCTGCTTGTGCGGCTGTTTCCGCAGTTTCAAGGTCACGAATTTCTCCCAGCATTACGATATTTGGATCTTGTCTCAAAACTGCGCGCAGTCCTGTTGCAAAATTGTAATTTCTTTTTTCGTCGATCTGGCTTTGAGTTACGCCTTGGATGTTGTATTCAACAGGGTCTTCCAGAGTAATAATCTTGGTTTCCGGAGTATTCATTTTATTAAGAATGGCATACAGCGTTGTTGTTTTACCCGACCCAGTCGGGCCCGTAGCCAAAACCATACCATGCGAAATTTCACAAACTTTTCTAAGTTTCATTAATGCTTCTTCCTGGAATCCCAGCTGCTCAAAAGTCAAATCGATATCTTCAGAAACCAAATACCTGCATACGAAAGATTCACCGTAAGGAGTTGGAATGGAAGATACGCGCACAGCGACTTTTTCATTATTGTAGGTAAAATCGTAACGACCATCTTGAGGAATAGTTGTGACGTTCAACTGCATGCGGCTGTCATATTTCAATTGATTCTCCAAATTGCGATAAGTATCCGGCTTGATTTCAAAAACTTTATGCAGAACACCGTCAATCCTGAATCTGACAGTTATCGTCTTTTCTTCCGGCTCATAATGTATGTCGGACGCGCCCGTTTTCATTGCTCCTATATTGAGCAAATTTATACCCTCTTCGGCAGTTACCGTGTCTAATTTGGACGAAAGATCGCTTAAGGCCGCGATTTCTTTCTCATATGTTTTTATGGACTTTTCTTCAACATTTTCAACAATTTCAATTTTTCTGTATTGCTGCGTTTGATTGTAAATTTTTAAAGCGTCATCGATGCCGGCAGCAGAAGCAAGATTTATATTTACTTCATAACCTTTATCTTGCAGAGCTTTTATTGCTGCATTTGTATCGAGATTGGCCGGATTATCCACGGCCACGCGCACTTTTCTGCCAACTCTGAAAAACGGAATAATTCTGGCTTTTTTTGCATCCCCGATATCTATAAGTTTAAGAAAATCCGGATTAAGCGGAGTTTTCCCGATATTAACATATGGCAAACCCAAGACGCTTGCTTGTTTCAATGCAGACTTCTCCTGAAACTCACGATTAATTACAGACATATTTCCAATCATGTTTTTTTCTTCCGATTGGGCAGGATTCTGCTTTTTTGTTTTAACAGCTTTTTCTTCAGCCATAATTTAGATTCAAAAATATCTAAATATTATAGCAGAAAATGGCTAAAAAACCAACTGTCAGAACGTAACCTCTCCATCCCCTGTAACTTCACCTATCACCCACATGGTAATACCATATTTTTTGCAGACTTCTTCCACCTTATCAACTTCGTTGCAAACGATAATCATGCCAACGCCCATGTTCCATGTCTGGTAGGCTTCATCGCGACTGACATTGCCGATTTCGATAAGCTTCTGCATTTCCGGATTTGGAGCCGGAAGATTTGTTAATTTTGCGCCAAGGCCGGTACGTTTTAAAATGCGTGGTAAGTTTCCGGGAATGCCTCCCCCTGTTATATGAGCAACTCCCTTTAATTCCACTTTTGGTTGTTCTTTATAGCGACCATGCATTTCCAGGATTGCACTTGAGTAAATTTTTGAAGGAGTAAGGGTTACTTCCCCCCAGGTTCTTGTCTCGTCAAATTTTTCAGCAGGCCAATTCTCACCAAATTTATTAATCAAAATATGGCGCACGAGTGAAAATCCGTTAGACCTGAAACCGGGTGAATGAAAGCCGATAATTTTATCTCCAACTTTTATTTTTTCACCAGTTATAACTTTATGTTTTTCAACAATCCCAACAGCGCTCGCATTCCAAGTATAACCATTCACAAGCCTTCCCATCTCAGCGATTTCTCCTCCGGGGATGACAACTTTTTGTTCCAAACAAGCCTTTTTTAAACCCTCCATCATTGACGCAACTGTCACTTCATCCAACTTGTTCGCATCAATCGTATTTGTAATCCCTATTGTTTCAGCTCCTATGCAAGCCGCATCGTCAACAACCATTGCCAAAAGATCATATCCAAGCGTATCAAATTTTCCGGTTTTTTCAGCAATCTCAATTTTTGTGCCAACGCCATCATCATTCTGCACCAAATAATAATCCCCCATATCCAAAGCGCCTGTAAATCCACCATCATCAAGCAATGGCTCCCCTATCATGCCTTTGCGTCCCGGGAAAGTGCCCTTAGCTGCCGCATATGCAATAGCCGAACATTTATCACCGAGGTCAATATTCACCCCCGCTTCTTCGTAAGTAGACATATAAAATTTATTTAGATGCTGGATTTCTTTTATCGCTTATCAGCTTCCCGTTGTCAAGAGTCAGCACGCGATGATTTAGGATGCCGGCAACGTCTTTATTGTGAGTTGAAAGAATAATCGTAGTGCCGCTTTTGTTTATCTTTTGCAATAATTTTGCAAGCGCGAGTGTATTTTCCGGATCCAAATTCCCCGTAGGCTCATCCGCAAATAACAATTCCGGCGCATGCACAAGCGCCCTGGCAATTGCAACGCGTTGTTTCTCGCCGCCGGATAATTGCCGCGGAAAATTATTTCTTTTGTCTTCAAGGCCTGTCAGCTTAAGCACGTCTGTAGTGCGGCGATTTATAAAATTCTTGTCATAACCCGCGACTTCAAGAGCAAATGCCACATTTTCAAAAACGGTTTTTTTTGGAAGAAGTTTGTAGTCTTGAAAAATTATACCGATTCGACGGCGATATTCCTGGATTTCCGAAGGAGAAAGTTTTGCCACGTCATATTCGTCAACCTTTATTGAGCCGTGATTGACTCTTTCGGCGCCGATCAAGGCATGAATTAAAGTTGTTTTCCCGGCACCCGAGCTTCCAACAATTGTCACCAATTCCCCTCCCTCGACTTTAAAAGAAACATCGTCAAGCACTGCGTGATTTCCGTGGCGTTTTGTAAGATTTTCTACGATTATCATGGCTTGATATTAGCATACTGCGCACAGATGCAAAAGTACCAATTAATGATGGTACTTGTCATGAATTTCCCTGAGCTTTTTATCTGTCACGTGTGTGTAAATCTGAGTTGTTGTAATTGAGCTGTGGCCGAGCATTTCCTGCACAGAGCGGATATCCGCGCCATTTATCAAAAGTTCCGTAGCATAACTGTGCCTCAAGGTATGCGGAGTTACTTTTTTAATAATACCTGCTTTCAAAGCATATTTGCGGACTAAATTTTCGACGCTTACGGTGGACAATCTGCGTTTCTCATCATCCAAAATGTCACTTTTTAAACTATTCACGAAAAGCGGTTTCAAATTATCTTTTCGATTTTTAATATAGTTTTCTATCTTCTCCACGGCTCGTTTGGAAAGAAAAACTATGCGAGGCTTGCGGCCTTTTCCGCGCACCATGAACTCACGCCTTTTTAAATCCACCTGGTCGCGATTTAAATTTGCGAGTTCACTGACTCGCAGCCCGGTTGAATACAAAGTCTCCAATATCGCAGTGTCACGGTCAGCGTTTTTTTTCGTTTGATCCACGGCCTTAAACAATCGATCCAATTCTTCGCGCGACAACACTTCAACCGTGCGTTTTGGGATTTTACTTAATTCTATTTTTTCCGGAGCCAGCGTTTTTATATCATTTTTTATTAAATATTTAAGAAAAGCGCGCAACGCAATAACGTGATAATTTTGAGTTTTAATGCTCAGCTGTTCGCCTTTTCCGTCAATAAAACGATTCAAATACAATCGGTAATTTTGTACTTTTTGCAAAGTTAAATCTTTCGGACTAATTTCCGCGCTCAAAAAATCCTGAAATCTTTTCAGATAATGGCGATAATTTTCGAGGGTCTTTTTTGATTTATTTTGAACAACCTCGCAATATTCCAAAAACTGTTTTATGTAGCCGGAGATCGTTGACATGCCTCTAGGCTAACATAACTTTAAAAACTTTCACACTTTTTCAGCCGGAGCCGCTTGCTGCGCTTGTAAATTCTTTACTGAATTTATCAATTTCGCAAAATAGTTTGAAATTACAGCTAATTCTTTTTGGTTTCGTCCTTCTTTTTCAGCTTTTTCCTGGATAGCTGCCTGCACTTCCCTGCATTTAATGGAAAATTCTATTATTCTAGGATCATCCGCTGATAGTTTCGCTTCGATTATTTCGTTAGCTTCCGTTACAAGTCCTCTCCCTCTTAACTCCGGCATAACATATTCTCTCATCATAAAATTAACCAACTGAGCCGTAGGTGAAAGATTCGTTTCTTTTCCTTCCGGTCTCGCAAATCCGGCTACTTCCACTGATTGTGATTGGTTTTGTCCTGTCATATTTTTGTTTTAATTATCGTAATAGTATATCATGTTATCCCAAGATTTTCAATAGCCCATGCCTCTAAATCTACAACAAAAAGAGTCTCTGATTTTAGCTCCTTATGCTGTAAAAAGCAGCAAAACCTTCGGACGCAAATTTAAAGAAAAGCTGAATGATGAAAGATTATGTTTTCAGAGAGATAAAGACAGAATCATTCACTCAAAGGCTTTTCGCAGGCTGGATGAAAAAACCCAGGTTTTTGTTTCCGGAAGCGGTGATCATTATCGCACCAGATTGACTCATACTTTGGAGGTGGCGCAGATTGCCAGGGATATAGCGCGGCGCCTTATGTTGAATGAGGATTTGTGTGAAGCCATAGCCCTTGCTCATGATTTGGGGCATCCGCCGTTTGGCCATGCGGGAGAATATGCTCTGGACTTGGTGATGGAATCTTTCGGAATGCATTTTGAACATAATGAACAAAGCAGACGCGTAGTTGAAGTTTTGGAAAAAGCTTATCCTGGATTTGATGGATTAAATCTTAGCATTGAGGTACTTGATGGCTTAATTAAGCACCAAACCGCATGGGACCAGTCAGGGAAAAAATTTGAAGTTTTTCCTCATCTTGAGGCTCAAGTTGTGAATATCGCTGATGAAATCGCGTATACCAATCACGATATGGATGATGGTCTCAGGTCCGGACTTATTACGTTAAAACAGTTAAAGCGTTTTTCATTGTGGCAGCTCGGAGAAAATGACGTTTACAAAAAATACGGCAAGAAAATTGATGAACAAGTATTGATTTCCCGTATTATCAGCACAATTATCGCCATGATGATTAATGATTTTTGCGTAAATACAAAGAAAAATTTGAGAGCGGCTCATAAAGGAGCATTGGCTGAGTTCAGTAAGAATATGGAAATAATGATAAAAGAGCTGCGTCAATTTCTTTTCAAGCATTTCTATTTGAATCCAAAGGTTGAAGCCTTTACATTAAAAGGGCAACAAATGATTAAAAATCTGTTTGAATATTATTATAAGAATCCGGGAAAATTCCCAAAAGAAACCAAAAAGGATCCGAAAAATAAAAATAGCCGAATAATTGCAATTAAAGATTATATCGCCGGAATGACTGATAGATTCTTAATTCAAGAATATAAAAAAATCGTTTTATGATCTGTCCAAAATGCCATAATGACGCCACCAGAGTCCTTGATTCCAGAGAAACGGAAGGCCATAAATCAGTGAGACGTCGCCGTGAATGTGAAAAATGCGAAACCAGATTTACCACTTTTGAGCGCATTGAAACAACCAATTTCCTTGTAGTCAAAAAAGATGGCGCGCGTGAAAATTATGACCGTGAAAAAATAGAAAGGGGCATTTGGAAGGCTTGTGAAAAACGAAAAGTGACCGAAGAACAGGTTACCCAATTAATTAATTCTTTGGAAGAAAAATGGGCCGCAATGGGCAAAGAAATCTCGAGTAAGGATATCGGGGAAAGTATAATGGACGGCCTAAAAGGCCTTGATGATGTGGCTTATATACGTTTTGCTTCCGTATATAGGCAATTTAAAGATATAGAAAGTTTCAAAAAGGAATTGCAGAGGCTTTCGAAGGAGGGGTAATTTATAGATTAAAATAGGCCCAAACTGTTTGCTTTATCTGCATTTTTGTTGTATAATATAACAGGGTAAAATAAAAATTAAAACAAAAATTTATGATTTATAAAAAATTACTTTCCGGTACCGTAGCAATCCTTTTAGGGATTTTCTTTCCTGTTACCGGTGTTTTTGCTTTAGAAAATGACCCTTCCGAGGATGTTGCCGGATCCGAGAACTTTGATGAATTAAATGTGGTTATTGATGGCGGCTCTGTAAATAAAGATAAAGAGGCCACGCCAAAGGGGCAGGCCCCAGTTATTGATAAAGATGAGGAAGAGCCGGTTGTAACAGAACATGTAGAAAATATAAATACAGGTGATGATGTCTGTGGGTTTGAAGTTCCTGAAAAAAAAACTTATGGAGCTCAGCTTATTGCCATAAGACGCCAGCTTAGAGTGGAGCCAGGAAAAAATTTCCGAGTCAAAATTTTCATGAAAAATACAGGTTCAATGCCTTGGTTTTCCAATAAAAGTGAATGCTTGGGACCAAAAATGTCCCTTGGCACTGACCGTGAACGCGACAGAGACAGTTATTTTTATGATGAAAATTTGCATGGCTGGGAAGCATCAAACAGGATAGGCATGGATCAATATCGCGCTGATCCGGGCAGTATTGCTTCTTTCACCTTCTTGGCCGATGCCGGCAAAAAGGCTGATGTATATAAAGAATATTTCACGCCGGTATTAAAGGATCTCCAGTGGATTGATGATGCGCAATTTTCATTTGAAGTAATGGTTGGCGACACGGGAGAAAGCGCGTCAGATATTAGAAAAAAGATGATGTTTGCAGGGACAAGCGGACCTGTCACAGACATTGATTTAAATGCTCCAAAGACCTTTGTGGTTGATTTGTCAGAGCAAAATTTATATGTAAAACTCGGTGATAATGTTGTACGTACGTTTAGGGTAAGCAGCGGCGCTCCCGCCACGCCAACTCCCGTTGGAGAAACCAATATTCTCTTAAAACAATGGGTGAGAGTTGGAGCCAAGCCTCCTCATTATGTAATGCCAAGATTTATGATGTTCAGGGCCGGCGGTTATGGATTTCATGCTTTACCAAGTTTAGGCGGCGACGGAGGTTTATTCTGGACGGAAGCCAGAAATCATATTGGGATCCCTGTAAGTCATGGATGCATAAGACTGCTTCCGGAAGATGCCG
>CAYHSM010000008.1:0-19151 GCA_964359325.1 uncultured Candidatus Peribacteria bacterium | reverse complement strand
CACAATAAAATTCCCGGTTGATTGGCAAGCCAGAATTATCGATGATCAAATCCAGGGTTTTGCTCCAAAAAATAAATACGGAGCGCCTCCGGTTTTTGTAATCCAGGAATTTAGCGGACAGACATACGACCAAATAATAAATTATTACACGGACGACGATACGAGTTTGATTGAAGTAAAAGACATATTGATACCTACGCCGACGCAGGACATCATTGGCAAACAGGCCATTTATCAAAAAAAGTCCTCAGGAGATGATTTTGTGTCAACTTTCATTAAAAGAGGGAGCCTTATAGTGGCTTTGGTTCCGCAATCAACCGAATACAAAGAAATATTTGAAGCAATGACGAATTCTTTTAATTTTAATGATGGATGGCATCAATATATAGACTTTAATGACAAATATACTTTTATTTTCCCATCAACGCTTGGAATAAACAGTTTAGACAGTGGTGTTGAAGTCGCGTCAATAAAAGATCAAAAAACGGTTTTTGCGGTTACTAAATATGAGAATACGGGAGCTGATTCACTTGATGAAAAACACGAAAAAATCATGTCTCATGGGGATAAAGTAGTAAAAGCTACTTATGTGGATCAGGATGCGGACTATTACGGTCAATTTGTTCAGGAAATGCTCGAAAGTTTTGAGTTTTTTGATGCTGATTTGGAGGGACAATACGAGTCTTACAGCAATTTCCCTGACATAAAGGACAATCATCCGAACAAAGACGCAATTAACAGTTTATTCAAAGACGGAATAATTAACGGATATCCGGATGGCACTTTCCAGCCGGATGGAGAAATCAATCGCGCGGAACTTACAAAGATGATAGTTGCCGCAAAGACGACTCCGGGTTTAAGCGAGTTTAGTGGTTGTTTCCCGGATGTGCAAAAAGAATGGTTTGCTCCATATATTTGTTATGCAAAATCAAAGGGATGGGTGGAAGGATACAAAGATGGAAAATTTAAACCTGATACGAAAGTAACACGCGTTGAAGCTGTTAAAATAATTATTAATGGTATTTTTAATGGGAAAATAAACGGTGAAGAAATTTTGGTTGATCAATCGGTTGTTGATATTAAATCCGGAGATTGGTATGCCAAATATTTTATTTTTGCGGACAATAGGCAGTTATTGGATAAACAACATATTATAAAAAAAGCTGAAAAATATTCATATCTGCCGGACAAAAATATAACAAGAAAAGAAGTGGCGGAAATGATCTATCGCGCCAAAAGCCTCAAATAAACTTTTTAACTGGAAAAACCTTTTATAGGTGTGATACACTTACTTCCTTTTTAAGGTGTGGTAACAACGAGAAGTATTGACAAATCGTCAGAAATGTTTTACAATATTAAGATAAGTTTTTTAAAAATAAATGCAAAACACGATTCAGAAAAACATCATTGATATAATTAAAAGGAGTAAAAAAATTCTCGTTTTGCCGTCGGCTCCGCCGGATGGTGATTCATTGGGTGCTGCAATCGCTCTCTACATCAGTCTTCGCAAACTCGAAAAAGAAGTGACTGTTATATGTAGCGATCCTGTTCCTGATGTATTTGATTTCCTCCCGAATATCAAAATGATCGGGAATAAACTGATCTCATCAAACGACTTTATTATCACGATTGATTGTAAGAAAATTAAAGTCGATAAAATAAAAAGTTCCATAGAAGACGATAAAGTTAATATCATAATCAGTCCGAAGGAAGGCAATTTTTCCGAAGACGATATTTATTTTAACAAAGGTGAAATTGAATACGATCTCATAATCACGGTGGATTGCGCTGAGCTTAAACAATTGGGAGTAATTTACGAAGGAAATATAGAAATGTTCCATCAACTTCCGGTGATAAATATTGATCATCACATTTCAAACACGCATTTCGCTAAATTGAATCATGTTGATATTATGGCTTCTTCTACGACTGAATTGCTTTTCCCGTTGCTTGAGGAATTGGCAAAAGACAGCGGTGTGGATTTAATAGATGAGGACGTTTCAACATTATTATTGACCGGCATTATTACTGACACCGGCAGTTTCCAAAACGCCAACACCACTCCAAGATCATTTGAAGTGGCATCCGAATTGATTGCTTACGGAGCGCGCCAGCAAGAGATTATTCAGTATATTTATAAAACCAAACAATTGAGTCAGTTGAAAATTTGGGGAAGGGTGCTTTCTAAAATACAAACCGATGAAAGACATCACATTGTGTGGTCCGTAGTCAGTCAGCAGGATTTCCGAGACACCGGTAGCAGCGAGGATGAGACCGGAGATATTATTGATGAATTGATGACAAACGCACCCGGAGCTGAAATAATTTTGTTAATTAAAGAAAAGAAAGACGGATTGATTTCCGTGAGCTTCAGAAGTACCACCGCAGCAGTGGATTGTGCAGGGATCGCTGAGCAATTTGGCGGTGGGGGACACACTCAGGCAGCAGGATGTCAGTTGAAGAATATTGCTTTAAGAGATGCCGAATATCAAATAATCAAGGTGGTGAAAGAATCGCAAGCAAAGCGTCTGAATATCAATGAGGAAACGATCATAAATCAATTCCCGACAGCCAAAACTGAAAGTTTTGGCCTAGCCAATAGTCACGAGCGAAGCGAGTGTCCTTCTCCTGAAACTGTACAAAAGCCAGCAGCAATGCCAAAACCTCCAGAGCAACCAAAAAAACAAAAACCAACAAAAGAATTAAGCTTCAATCCAAAACAGCCTACTCCTGTAGAAGAACCTCAAAAAGAAGAAACGGAAATCAAACCGGGAATATCTTACAAATTTGAGGACTAAATCCCGACCGAAGGTCGGGACTCATTACACTGGCGGAGAAGTCGGCTGCGGAATATTCGGCTCGCTTGTTGGAGTAGCCAGTCCGGGCCCTGGGCTGAGCTTTACAGTGCCGCCATCATTCTCGATCAAAATTTCTTCCAGGTTATCTTCTTCATCATTCATAACAAGCGCGTAAATAAAACTCCCGATAGCGAGAGCTATAATTATCAAAGCGGCAATTAAGGTGGAAAAATGTTTTTTTTCTTCGCCTTTTATGTAATCAGGCATAAAGGTATTTGTTAGGTTCCCTAAAAAGTAGTTGTTTTTCCTTGTCTTGTATCAAGGATTGTATCATCGGACCTTTCATATTTGAAAGTATAATTAACTTTTTCGCTGAAGTAATAATCCACAGGTCCGGTACCAACGCCTATAGAGTCGGTCTCAATTATTAATTTATCCGGCAGGGAATTAATGGATTCCATCCCCTTACCTTTTACTAAAACGGTTTCAAGAATTTTACTTAATAAAGCGCTGTAATCTTCGGTATTTGCAGGAAGTTCTTTGTATTCAAGACTTCCAAGCATGGCTTTAATGGCTTGTTGCAATTGGAAACCGAGAGGCCCTGGGCCATACTGCGTATATACAACCAAAACATCTCCATTCTTTAAATAAATATACCAGTCCACAGTTTGCGTGGCCGCGGATAGCACTTCAAAAGCATTCAAATCATTCAGCTTGAATTTTTTATGTTTGGCAATGGGAAAAGCCTTCTTGATATTCGTGAAATACTGCTCCTCAACCATCTCCCCATCGTTTGTATCAAGAGAAACCGTCATTACTCCGGAATTAGGATAAATTCGCATAGGAGAAAATTGAGAATATTGTTTGTCAGGCCTCATAAAAGTAATTTCATTTTTATTTTCAATCAATTTCCAAGCCTTATCGTCATATTTTATTTTGAATGGCAAAATAGTGCCGTCATACAATTTCCAGCTTATATCCAATGGGAAAGGCTCGCCGTTTTTTTCCGTAACGATCATTGTTCTATAAATAATCTCAGCAAAAGCAGCTCTGGTCATAGCCTGATCCGGATGAACAAATCCATAATCATCGGAAAAAATTACATTATGGTCTCTCGCGTAGAGAAGATGTGGAGCAAACCAGGCATCTTTTTTGGCATCGACAAATATGTCATCCATAACATCAGGCAACTTAACTTTCGCAGCCAATAAAAGTATTTTTAAAGTTTCCGCCAGATTTACGTTATCAGCGGGTTTAAATTTGCCATCTTTATAACCGCTCACGATACTTGCGGATTTTGCAGCCATTACATAAGGAAAAAACCAATCCGCCTTTTTGACATCGAGAAATAAAACTTCAAAATCCCCATCAATTTTAAATTTAAGAGCGCCTATGATCATCTTTAGGGCTTCGGCTCTGTTTACAAGTTTATCCGGATTAAAAGTGCCGTCTTCATAGCCTTTTATAATCTGCTTTTCATCGAGATATTCAATAGCTTTATAATTTTTATGATCCTCGGGCACATCAGGAAAACTCGCAGCCAACGCCTGGCCTGTCAAAATAAAAAAAGCCGCTAAAATGAAGAATAATTTTTTCATAGGTAAAAATAATATATCATTCTTGTAAACGATATCCAAAAGAAATAGTTACTGGCTATGAATATAGCAGTTCCCCCGGACTGTAACGATCCAGATTTTTTTCTCCGATCAGTTTGACCAATTTCTCAGGAACTTTCTCCAATTTAACCGTTTCCTGGACACCTTTTTCCATATTGCGAATGATGGCCGTGCCTTCGCGCACCTCAGTTATTCCAATCAAAACGGTATAAGGGACTCTAAATTTATTAGCTATTTTAAGTTGTATATTAATTGATCCTTTACCCAAAGCTCCCATGGTTTTGATCCCGACCTCTCTCAATTTTTCGATCAATGGCAGACATTTTCTTTTTGCTTCATTGCCGAGTTGCGCCACAAAAACATGCAAATCGTCTTTTGAAGGAACGCGAATTTTTTCACGTTTCATATTTGCAATAATTCTCTCAACACCCGAGGCAAAACCACTGCCCGGAGTTGGTTGTCCGCCCATTAACTCAATCAAGCCGTCATAACGTCCTCCTCCACATATTGAATTTTGAGCGCCCTCTTCTTTATCCCAGAATTCAAAAACAGTTTTGCTGTAATAATCAAGTCCGCGAACCAATTTTGGATTCTCGACATATTTGATACCGATTTCATCAAGATAACCTTTAAGTTCTTCATGAAAATCCAGAGACTCTTTGTCCATGTAATCCTTCATCAAAGGCGCCAATTGTGCCAAAATTTTGCAATCTTCCGCTTTGCAATCCAGAAGCCTCATAGGATTCGTAATAAGTCTTCCGCGGCAATTTTCACAAAGCGAACGCTCTTTGCCTGCATAATAATCCTGCAAAACCTGCATGTATTTTTTACGCGACTCCGAAGTGCCGATTGTATTGAGTTGCAAAGCAAACAGGGAATCCACACCCAAGTCTTCATGTATTTTATTTGCCAATTGTATTAATTGGGCATCAAGCGCCGCATCACTTTCACCAAGAATTTCGAACCCAAATTGCCAAAATTGTCGATATCGCCCTTTTTGCGGCCTGTCATATCTGAAATGCGGCTCAAAATAATAAAGCATAAGAGGCTGAGGCAACTGATTCATGTTGTTTTGAATATAGCTGCGCACAACACCCGCCGTACCTTCTGGCTTGAGAGTCAGACTTCGGCCCTTTCTATCAGGAAACGTATACATCTCCTTGCTCACAATATCGGAAGTATCGCCAATACTGCGCTTGAACACATCGGTGAATTCAAAAATTGGCGTACTTATGCGGCGGAAACCGGCTTGTCTCGCCCTATGTCTAATAACTTTTTTGATAAATGTATAATACTCATGATCTGCGGGCAAAATGTCATGTACGCCTTTTGGATTTTGATAAGGCGGTTTCTGTATGATAACTTCATCTGATTCTTGAGCCATGTTGCAATCTTAGCATCTTTTAGCCATATTTCAAGGCTAAGTGTTAAATTTCAAAAGAAGTGGTCGGAATTATGTTTGAATTAGGTTTGAATTTCGAAGGAGAAAGCTTATATAAATAATATCCGGCCGCAGCGATCATAGCTGCGTTATCAGTGCAGTAACTGATGGATTTTGGGTGTCTGAAAGTTATCCCGGGCGTGAGAGATAATTTTTGAGCCACAACTTCGCGTAAACGCAAATTTGCAGAAACTCCTCCTGCCAAATGCACTTCTTTTACTTCCGGAAAATTTTTGAGTGCCATAATTAATTTCTCAGACAAGACGTCTGTAACAGCTTCCTGGAAACTTGCAGCCAGATCAGCTTGAAATTCTTGACTTATTTCAGAAGTGATTTCTCCGTCACTCACGTGAGTGAACACCGATCTGTTAAATTTACCGACTCGCCTCGCAACTTCCAAAACTGCAGTCTTAAGTCCTGAAAAACTAAAATCCAAACTGCCTTTTTCCAAAAAAGCTCTTGGTAATTTAAACCTGTGCGGATCACCATCCAAAGCGATTTTTGCAATCGCAGGCCCACCGGGATATCCCAATCCAAGAATCCTTGCCACTTTATCAAAAGCCTCGCCTGCCGCATCATCTCGCGTCTCTCCAAGGATTTCAAATTGATGGTGGCCTTTCATCAAAATCAATTCATTATGCCCGCCTGACACAGTCAAAACCAAAATGGGAAACTCAATTTCCCTTTCAACATCCAGCCAATTTGAATAAATATGCCCGACAATATGCTGAATGGGAATAAGAGGCTTCTCCTTAACATACGAAATTACATTTGCAGTCTCAGTGCCGATTATCAGGGAACTCACCAGTCCGGGCCCGCGAGTGATAGCAAGAGCATCAATATCTGACCAGTCACATCCGGCCACACTTAAACATTCCTCCAAAACCGGAATCATTTTAAGCACATGCTCCCTCGCGGCAATTTCGGGGACAACCCCTCCGGTTTTGGCATGCAGATCTATCTGGGAAGCAATTACATTCGCCAAAACTTTCCGCCCGTCTTCAACAACACTGGCGGCAGTTTCATCGCAAGATGTCTCTATACCTAAGATTTTCATGTTGGCATGCTACTAAAAGCAATCTAGGATTGCAATCTTTCTCAGGTCTTTGTTTTAAATTCATTAACCACTATAATTCATTCCATGAAAGTCACCTCGCTCCAAATTATAGAGATTTTGAAAAAGGCGGGACATGAGGCTTATTGGGCCGGCGGTTGCGTGCGCGACATGCTGCTTGGCATCGAGCCCAAGGATTTTGATATCGTGACTTCAGCCAAACCTGATGAAATTGAGAAAATTCTTGAACATACGATTCCTGTCGGCAAAAAATTTGGAGTCATCCTCGCCATAAAAAACAATCACAAGTTTGAAATTGCAACTTTTCGCTCGGACGCGGGATATAGTGACGGCAGGCGTCCGGACGCGGTTGAGTTTACTAACGCAAAAGAAGATGCGCTCCGCCGCGACTTTACAATAAATGGAATGTTTTATGATCCGACAACTGATAAAGTCATGGATTATGTCGGAGGCCGGGTGGATATGAGGGATAAACTGGTCAGATTTATCGGCGATCCTGAGACGCGCATCAAAGAGGATCATTTGAGAATTTTGCGAGCGGTCCGTTTTAAAAATACTTTTGATTTTCAATATCATCCGGACACTTATCAGGCCATAAAAAAATACGTTCATCTAATTGAAAACATTTCAAAAGAAAGAATAGCTGATGAATTGAACAAAATGATAATCTCTCAAAAACCCGGACAAGCTTTTGAAGAATTATTTGAAATCGGAGCTTTGGAAATTTTAATTCCTGAACTTTGCAAATTAAAAGGGCTGGCGCAGCCTCTTATGTATCATCAAGAAGGGGATGTCTGGGATCATTCCATAAAAGCGCTTAACAGCCTGACCGATGAGGAATCGGATCCGAATCCTTTGCCCGAGGTGCCGCCTTCGCTTGCGTTGAAATGGGCGACTTTTCTTCATGATATTGGAAAATATGAAACTTTTGCGCAGGATCAGGAGAGAATACGCTACGATCATCACGCGGAAGTTGGTTCCGAAAAAGCGAAAAAAATTCTGACACGTCTGAATTTTCCGAAAAAAACAATTGATAGAGTGTATTGGCTGATTCGTCATCACATGATGATAGTGCCATTGGTTGAGATGCCGGATAGCCGTCGCCGCCATTGGTTTTTGCAGCCCGGTTTTGAAGAACTTTTGGAAGTGCATCACGCGGATGCCGCAGGCACTACGCCGGTTGATATTTCTCTGTATGAACAGATAAAAATACTTTATCGGCACGAAATTGCGAAATTAAAATTTATGCCTAAACAACTCTTGAGCGGGGAAGAAATCATGAAAATTTGCAATCTTCCGGCCGGGAAAAAAATAGGGGATATATTGAAAGAAATTCGCGAAAAACAATTGGGTGGGAAATTGAAAACCAAAAGCGACGCGAAAAAATTTCTTAAAAATAAGCTGACCGATTAAATCATCTTTTTGGCGCGCAAAAATTTCATCAAATCCATCTTCACCATGACTATGCTTCCTACGCCAAGCAGGAATAAGACCAGATTTAAAGCCCAGCCGACATAAGGAATCACGCCGATCAGATGGTAGATAAACATTGTCAAAATCAAAATTCCAAAAAGTTTTAATTTGCTCGTATGTTTTTTGTAATTGAAAAAATAACCGCCGATCCATGCCGCAACAAAAACTTGTGAAACATAAAACAGTACAAGCAGTCCGGCAAAAACCATCAGAGCAAGTGGAATTCCAATGATCGTAACTGTGAGTAGTAAACCGCCGATAACAGCTGCAATAACTATTAAAAGTCCTATTCCAAAAGATTTTAAGACAGCTTTTTTGGTCATTTCGGCGGCGGAGATAAGAGCTCTTGGCGCAAACAAAATATATAATAAAAGTATGAGTATGGAGGAAAGGAAACTGAATATTTTTTCAACAAAAAACCAATAAGTTAATGATTCCAGCAGACCATCTTCTTCGAATTTATTGAATTTAACAGTCCCTTGGACTACTCCGGTTGGCACAGTGGTTTCAAACAGAGATGAATATTCCAAATTGCCTATGATTTTTGCAGTGGGGGCGATGTCTATAGTGTCTTCAACAGTTACAATTACATTTCCTCCAACAACACCGCTTAAGAGGAACAGCCCCAAAACTCCGCGAACATTCCCTTTTATCTGTCCATCAATAGTTAAAATCCCGGCGCTTGTAATTAAATCACCGTTAACAAATGAGCTTTTACCAATGTCAGCTTGGCCACCGACAACAACCACATCTTCTCCGACTTTACCGTATACCGCAACTTGTCCTCCAATCAAACGAATATCACCAAGCACATCGCCCATCACAGTCACGCGCCCGCCGGCAACCACCAAATCCTCGCCAACATTACCGTTAATTGTAACAGTGCCGCCCGCGATATAAAGGTCTCCGACAACATCAGCGTTTATATTGCCATTCCCCGCAAGCAAATAAGCGTCATCCAAGATTTTCTCACCGATTATAAGATTGTCACCGCCTTTTAAAACTGCGGCATTGGCGGAAGGTAGGATGAAAACAACCAGCATAAAAGCCAGTACGAGTGGAAATAAAAATTTTTTCATAGGTTTTGAAGATTAATTTACAGGAAAAAATATAACAGAAAATAAACGCTTCTGCAAAACATGTCTCATCTTTCAAGCAAGCAGACGCATTCGATATGAAAAGTATGAGGGAACATATCAACCGGCTGAATTGTTTTTATTTGGTATCCGTAATTTTTCAACCAATTGCAATCGCGGGCGAGCGTGGATGGATTGCAGGAAACATAAACGATTTGTCCGGCTCCGAAATCATTTATTTTTTTAATTAATTTTTCCGTTAGGCCGGCACGAGGAGGATCGACGATGATTAAAGAGGGCCGCTCGCGAACATTGTTAAGCATTTTAGTCGCATCCCCGGCATAAAAATCTATATTGAATATTTTATTTTTCGAAGCGTTCTCGCGAGCGGCCCGTACAGCATCCTCATTCAACTCGATCCCAAAAACCTGCCCAACATGTTTCGCCAAAAAAAGTCCGATGGTACCTGTCCCGCAGAACAAATCGAAAACCACATTATGGCTCTTGTTTAAGGCCTGTTTTAATACTTGACTATACAGAATTTCCGCCTGAAAAGTATTCACCTGAAAAAACGCCTGAGGCAAAATATCAAACGAAAGTTCATCGCCGTTTTCCAAAATCATTTTTTCCGTGATGGAAGGTTTGCCATAAATCACTCGCTCCTTTATTTGTTTTGGCACGCCTTTTTGGCTTATTACTTTCGACCACACAATCGAAACAATTTTTTTGTCATCTCCATCTCCACAGTTAATTTCAAGCAACATCTTAGCAAATTCTCCAAGCCTCTCCTCAAAATCCTGCGGCAACTGATCCGAAGTCACCAAATTCACCATAACTTCATTTGTCCGCCTGCCCTCTCTTATATACAAAGCTTTCAGAAATCCCTCATTGCAACTCGGTTTAAAAGGCAACCAGCCTGTAGCTTTCATGAATTCCCTCACTGAGTTCACTATCGCAACCGACATTTCCGACTGCAAAAAACATTCATGCAAATCCAAAATGTCATATCGCCTCCCGGGTAAATGCATACCTAAAGCAAATTTCATCTCCTGGTCATATCCAAAAGAAAACTCCATTTTATTGCGATAATAAAAATTCTCTTTGCATCCGATAATTTCCGCAACCGGAGGATTATAAATTTTTCCTATACGTTCAAAAGCATCAACAACTTGTCTGTTTTTAAATTCCAATTGTTTTTCATAAGGCATGAATTGAAACTGACAACCTCCGCAAATTCCAAAATACTTGCACCTTGGTTTAATCCTGTCCGAAGAAGCCGCTACTATTTCCACAAGTCGAGCCTCTGCAAAATTGCTTTTTATCTTTGTAAAAGCGGCTTTGACATTATCTCCGGGCATCGTACCTTCCACAAACACCGTTAGCCCCTCATATTTCCCCAGCCCTGCTCCGCCAAAAGCCAAAGCATGAATTGGAAATTCAACTATCTGTCCTTTCTTAAGTTGCATGATTAAGATTAATAAGGTGGGTTTGAATCACCACGGCCCGGCCGAAGGACGGGCCATTTTCCATTCTTATATCACAAGTTATCCCCGAGGACAACTCGTGAAAAAACCATCCAGCAGACTCATGTCCTTAAGCACGCCATTTCGCGTTGCTAAAATGAGATCTGTAACTTGCTTGCCATATTGGTCGTAAAACTGACGGAGTCGGGCAGCCTCCTCCTTCCCATGTTCACAAAGGATATCATGGATATATCTAAGCACATCAGCGACCTGGTCATGTGCTTCATCGTCAATAGCATGCTCTTTGGCAAATCTATCTGTGATCTCGCGGGCTCGGCTTGATGCGATCCCGGCAATTGTAAGAACCGTATGGAGAGCTTTTTCTATATCTGCCTGACTGGCATCTTCAGGGATACCTAATTTAAGCCCTTGAGAGTGATCAATATATTGAAGAACCCTAATCTCATCACCTTCTATTTTTTCCGCTTCAGCTCCACTCAATAAACGCGCACTAGATCCTCTCCATTGGCCAACAGTCGAAAGAGCCTCCTCCCAATCATCATTTCTTCGTTGAGATCCTAATACTGCGCAAGCAGACTGAAAGGATGGTTCACCGAAACGAGGTACTGTATTATCATGTCCCATAATTATTTTATTAAAAATTAAGACATCATTATGCCAAAAGTCTTTATTATTTGCAATTATGCATGCATGCTTTGACAAGTTGGCGCTAAAATTGCATTATCTTTTAGTTTTAGCGCTCGATTTTTGTGAACTTTAATTGTTTAAGCTGTTTCTCAATATCCCCATCTTGAAGTTCTTCTGAATAATGAATGGCAGTTAGCTCGTTCGATTTTTCTTTTTTGGCTAATTGCCAATTGCCTAAAATGGTCCGTGGGCTTATTGCCTTGCGGACTTCTTTTTGACGTACGAGTTCAATCACTTCATCCAAATTAGTATCAAGCTTCATGCAGATCATGGAAAAATCATAGAAATCGCGATAACGTATACGATCATTCATAGCGCGAATTTTTTCAGCCGCGATTTCCCGAATATCCATTACTCTTACTTTGGTCTCTACGCCGTAGGCATTGTGATAATCCATTTCGCGTGGTGGCAAAATCACATTTTGCAAAAAATCTGTCTCCACCTTTAACGAGTTAGCCTGACCCAAAGGACCCATAAAGAGGAGTCGTTCAATTTTGATCGTAGCTTTTGAAAGATAATCTTTTTTAATTGTCAAAAAATCATATGGTAAAAAAATGGCTTTAAATTGATCCAAACTGAGTGGTTTTTGATTGGAAGAAAAGTCCAGATCTTCTGAGAAACGCAGTTGTGGCAGATAAGTGTGATACAAAGCGGTTCCACCTTTGAAAATGAGCTTATCCCTCAATGCCGATTCGTAAATGATTTTAGAAACCACAGCCAAAAAATAATCCTTTTCAGCAACCGCTAAAGGATATTTGAGTATTTTATTCATGAGCACCAAGGTTGATTTATCCAATAATTCTATCATCATAATACAGGCGCCATTTGGCATTAAAAATTTTGGAATCAGCGGTAAATCGTGAGGAGCCGCGATTTTTTTCTATAAAAAGATGAAGAAAATGAGAATCAAGTCCTAAATTCTCAAGCATAAAGCCAATTTTGCGTGCAATGGTAAATCCGCAGCGCGTGGCGTATTCTTGGAGCTTTTTAATGTCTAATTCACGGTGGTGTTCTTTTAATTTTTCAAAAACCAAGCTGGCACTCTCGAAACTTTTGTCTAAATACAAATAATCAATCAGCGCTTTCTCCGCTTCGGCAAGCCGAATTTTCTTCCCGTCGATAATTTTTTCCATAAATCCAAAATATATGTCTTTTTTTACTTTGGAATATTTAAAAATATAATCATCAAAAATATATTTCTTATTTACATCAGAAGTAATGCTCACTACCGTGGCGCTATACTGGTCAAAAAGCTGGTAGTAATTCAGGGCGTGAGACAAACTTACATATGAATTGCTCATCAGGGCATTGGCAATGCTCAAAAGCGATATATCCATTTGCGATCGCGCTGTTAGACTGTCAATTATAAGGTATAAACCACGCTTGATACGACGAAGCCAACCGGCCTTCGCGATCAGACTGATGCGATTATGAGCTGAAGATTGGGAATAGTCCTCTTTAAATACGCTCATTAAATCGTCTACAGTTAAAATTCTGCCATATTTCAAAATGGCCTTTTCAATCAATTTTGCATCTTTTTCGGACAGGATAGTATTTTTCATACTGGGAAATAAACTATATATGATGTATATCTAGTATCAGTATATATGAACATTACTTGGTAGTCAATTCTCTGTACAGTACTCAAGCGTAAACTTTTCAGCCTTCCTTCCCTGTTCTCCTAACTTCTTCCTCAACTCCCGCCACCTTTTTTCTGTATGCATCCAAGTCAACAACATCAACCTCTTCTTTCTCACCTTTACGCTTTTTCGCCGGAACATTATTCAAGGTTTTTAAATTAAAATGTCCCGGTGCTTGTTCCTTGGCAACATAATGTAATTCCGGAAAAACTTCTCTGAAAAACCCAAAAGCCTGATCTTTTTCAGCCTCTGTAGCCAAACCTGCCATATAATTTTTTTCATAAAGCTCATACATTTTTTCAGATTCACCTCGATAATAAAACGCATATAGCTTTTCTGTTCCAGCTTTGAAATTCCCATTTTTGTCACATCTTTTAGCCAACTCTATGAATTTTTTTTCAGCCAGTTCAAATCCGTGCAGTGGATTTTCTGCTCCAAAAAACAACTTCACTTGTGCGAAAACATCTACCAAAGGTTCATTTTTTATTCTACCCTTATCGTGACCAAGTTCGTGCCCCTTAACGTGTGCAAATCTTTGAACCGGATGCATTAACAATATAGGATCATAATAGGTACCTTCTTTTCTTGACTCGCCAACCATATTCCCGTGAAATTTTCTGAAATACATCTCATCCAGATTAATATGAAAATAGTGACCGAAACATTCTTTCACCTTCGCTAATGCAGATTGTAAGTTTTCATAGGACCTTTTTGGATCTGGAATCTCTTGCCCGGCAATTTTCAGTTTTGGCTTTTTGTCAGCGCTCCTTAACTTTTTTATTTCCGCCCCACCCTTCAAAACAGTCAAAGCACGTCTAACTGTCATATCTTTTTCTGCATCAACAACACTACCGCCGGCCTCAGCGGGTTTATCATGCGATTCAACAACTAATTTTCTAGGTTCTTCTTTTGCCATTATGGAATTATACCACAGTTTTTTCATTGTAGCAATCCTTGCAAAGGATTTTTCCGGGGAAATCCGGGGTGTAAGTTGTTTCAAATTTATTTCCGCATTCCGCGCATTTCCCAACAAAAAGTTTCCGAGAATTTCTAAAAGAAAACCTCTCTTTATAACGACAACTCGGACATTTTTGAGGGATCGGCGTCTTAATTTTTTTATAAAAATTGAATTCCTGAGGAATAATTTTATAATTTTTGCCGCAGCTGCATTCAAAAATACTGTCCTGGATTTTGTCAGATTTCACAGTGCCTTTATTGAAAGTTCCGGGCAAATTTTCTTCAAATCGTCCGCCGATTGATAAAATTTCTTCTTTTGAACGCGGATAAAAATCATTTGCGATTGTTTCATTGTAAGACCACGGCGCGTATTTGAGCGGGAAATATTCTCCCAACTCTCCCGTTTTAATCATGTGTTGTTTTATTTTCTCGGATAATTTTTCGTATTCTTCTTTTGAATATTGTTTATTAAAAATACAATATTCATTCCTGCGAAGTGATACACAGCCAAAACAATGCTTGGCGTTTCGCGCGCACAACGAATACCATACGTCGTTTGATCCGGGCCAAACAAGACAAGAAAACTTCGTATCATAACTTTCGGAAATGCCAGCGGAAAAATATATAAGTTCACTCGTGCCGGTACCGTAAACATTATGACAATCGCGTGATTTGTAGCCAAAAATCAGATTGTCGCAATCTTCACATTCCATAATGTCAAAACAATTTTGGCAGTTTCTGGAATTAACTATGTAGTCGCCGACGCAATTTTCAGGATTAATATTATGCGAAAAACGACGCGGTTGCGATGATAGAAATTTGCTGAATTCTTGCACAAATTTTTGCACGCCGCTCAAAGTTTCCAATGCGAAATTTTTCATTGCGGCAGCGTATTCTTCGCGCTGATATTGCTTGTTAAAAATACAATACTGTTTGTTATGCAAATTTACACAGCCGATGCAATTTGTACATCCGATACAATCAGCGCAAAAATAACAAAAATTGCAGTTTCTTAAATTTCGACAGTATAAACAGGTATAACAATCCACAAGATCAACGCTTTGGTAAATAAGTTCGCTTTTATTTACGAAAGAAATATCGCAGGCATCGCGGCAGTAATTTGAATTATCAGCGTAAAAAGAGTCTTCGTTATAGTCGCTCGCACCAAGCATATACGAATTTTTATTGCCTACGGAATAATTCGCGTAGTCTGAATTTTCCGAAGAAGCTATGAACAAATTGCCAAGCGGAGTAGTCATCATCAATTCCCAGAACTGGTCAAAAAACGGTCTGTTAAAGTCAAACTCTTTGCCGTATTTGAGCGGGTCGAATTTATCGCTCCACCAACACTCGGAACACCAAATTGTAAAAGGTGAATTTGATGAAAAGCACGATATCATGCGATTCCCGCAGTTTTTGCATGTGTCGCTATAAAAGGTGCGTTCATTGCGAAAATTCATAAGCTGAATTCTTCTGCAATCAAGACAATGACTTGAAGTGGGGATTTTTAATTTTTCGCAGTGCTCTTTGTGGCCTTGCGAAACTTCAAATTGTTTACCGCATTTTTTACATGTAATCATGCCGCGATATTACAGTTTGTATATTAAAATTCAACAGTTAAAAACCAAAGAAATAATATTATTGACGCTTTTATAGATTTGGATAATTCCCTTTAAAATGGGAAATTACACAATTTTCCGGTAAATAAAATTCCTATAAAATTCTGCGAGAGATGCAGATTCTATGAAAGTTGAAGCTATCTTCCCATGGTTGTCCAAATTCCATAAAGAAACATAATTATTTCCATCAAAAACATTTATCCAAACAGGCTTTTGGTATGATTCCGCTTTTTTTGAAACGCGCTCTTCTCTCTTATCTATCTCATGATTAAAATCTATTATTTCACGAGTCGCAGGTCCGTCTTTTGTGACTGCAACAAACGCTTTCCCGCCGTTTTTAAGGCGGTTTCTTATAAATTGCTGTTCAGTTGGAATGATATTCCTTCTATTATTAAAATCCTCCCACCCTCCAAAAACAAACACGCTGTTCCATTTCATTTCAGACATATCAATATAACGTTCGATTGTTTCTTCTTCATTCAGAATCTCCAGTCCGGAAATTTGCGAATTATGATGGAGCAGTTTGCGTGATTCCACAGTTTTAAGCATATCTATAAGTCTGCGATTTTTTCTTTGTTCATTTTCAAGAGTTCTTATAAGTCCTTGTAGGGAATTTGCATGAAGTTCGGTTTCCCATTTGTTGCTTTTTGAATTTACCATCTCAAGAGACGAAAGTTTTTCAAAAGCGCGGTAAACTGCAGATTTGCTGATTTTCAGTTTTCTGCATGCATCCGCCACGTTGCGGCCCGGATTTTCAAGTATGTATAAATAGAGCTGGATTTCAGCTTCTGAAAGATTTGCTCGGTGCAAGAACGATTGTATGCGGTTTAAAGAAAACATACCGTTACATTAACAGAAACGGCTGATTAGTCAAGTTTTTCTCATTCCGCCTCCGCCTCAAACTTTTGTTTAAAAAACCACTTAACAACATTCCAATTATTATTCAAAGGCAGCAAAGTATACGCATGGTTTTCATTCTCACAATCCGGCTTTGGTTGCTCCGCAGCCTCCGCGGCCTCAATCAGTTTTTGGCAATTTTCCGTGGTAATATATGGAGGGACGTACAAGACATTGCCTGAAGACATCACGTCATTTGATACGATTTTATAATTCTGATATCTGAAATAATAAGCGATGGCTTCATCAATGGATATGTCAGTTTCTGTTTTGGAAAGCACTGTTTTTGCAATTTCATAAATGGTATCGGCATCTCCAAATCCGAAATTTTTAGCCTTATTTTGCAAAGCTTCAAGAATTTTTTGTTGCCTTTCGGCTCTGGCAAAATCAGAGGAAGTATGACGCGTCCTGGCCAAACGCAGAGCTTCTTTGCCACCCAGGTGATAATCCCCGGGCTCGTAATATAGAGTCCCAACCTTACCGTTATCAATGGTTTTGTAAGTCGGATCAATCACCGCATTATCCAAACGGATATCGATTCCTCCGATCAAATCAATCACATCAATGAAGGCATACATATCAATCACAATATATCTGTCCAGCTCATAGCCGCTAAGTTTAGTCAAAACGCTTTTAAGTTCCGGCATGCCGTAATAATACGCAAGACTGTTGATTTTCCTCCCGTTATAAAAAAGATCGCGCGGGACACTTACCATTCTTATAGTTCTTTTTTGTTCATCTATATGCGCAAAAATCATGGTATCAACCAGGTTGCCGTTTTTGCCCGCAATCAAAATATTAAAATCATCTTCATCACTGAAAGAAGTATCACCATATTCAGGAATATCATCAGGAATCTCTAAAGTTTTTTTTTTGAAGTCCGGATCAAAAAAAAAGAGATTTTGGGAATTGGTACCGTCCGGCTTAACGATATTTATCACGCCTGTGGATTTTTCAACCACAAGTGAGCTTATATGCGTGCCATTTTTGTCGGAGATATCATAGTAAATTCTGTCCTTGTCTTCCCTTGGTTTCTCGGCAATTTTTAATCCGCTTTGTGCAAGTAAAGCCTTAAACCCTTCGTCCTTCAGAGTATTTTTCAGGTCATTCATGGACTGAGAGGCCTTTTTTTCAATAAAAGTTTTTGCATTAAGTTTTTCAAGGAATGGAGGCAAAGCACTGGTGATATCAGTGACTTTAAGAGATACGGAATCGTCATTTTTATCCACAAGAGAAATTTCCAAAGTTTTTGTATCAAGAACAATTTCACCGATCAGTTCGTCGGTTTTGTTGAATATGGAATATGTGATTTTTAAATCTTTATCAATGAATTTGGTGTCCGATTTTATGCCGGATTTAACAAGAACGCTTTTGGTTGCCTTGGAATTTATAGCGGTGGCGATTGATTTTTGCTTTTCATTCACAGCTCTGACTTGCTTAATCAAATCGTCTTTTTCAGCTTGAATAAGCTCTCTAGCCGCGTTCTCAAATTCCGCGGAATCTTTGTATTCGACATTTTGTTTAGTATTGGCGGTTTTGAGTAAAAGTTTGCCGTCTTCTTTTGAGAGATAGTAGAACAGGAGATTTTCATTGGAAGGTCCAAGGATCCTGAGAGAAATATTGCTATCGTCTTCAGTAAGCCCTGATATTTTTAAATCATAGCCCATTAAAAACATATCGAAATTGTCGGATTTAACAAGATTTTCAAAAAAAGATTTATGAAGTTTCAGTACGTCTTCGAGATTTTTTTGAGTGGCAAGAGAGTCAACGTATTGAAAAAGAGCCAACTGCACAGCGTTCTTATTTTTGTCTCCATTTTCTTCCTCTTCGGTATTCTTGGGCTCATCAAATACAGCATAGCTTGACTTGGGCATGCGCAAAAAATCCCTGACTTCATTCAAATCATTGCCGATTTTGGCATATGACTCTTTGATCTGTCCTATCTCTTCTATAAACGAGCTATCCTTTTTATCAAAAACCGAAAACGTTCCAAAAACTCTTCCGATTTGGATATATTGAATAAGAAACAGCAGAGCAATAACAAAAACAAAAACATTTCTCTTTGTAATCAGTCTTTTGAATTTGGACTGTGGAACCTGTTTTTCTTTGTCTTTTTCTTTTGTCATTTTGTTGAGAGAAGGGCGACTGGCTCATCTTATTGAAAAAGTTTATGGAAATCAAACGGAAAACAGTATTGAGGACTTTATTTGCAATTTTTAAGTGAAAAGTGTAATTTTTCACTAAATTCAGGCAATTTGCGGGTGTCGTATAATGGTTATTACCGCAGGTTTCCAACCTGCTGACACGGGTTCGATTCCCGTCACCCGCTCCAAAGATATTGTCCAATACAACAGCTATCGGGCAGTATTTTCTTGATAGACAAGCCAA
>CAYHSM010000007.1:0-19758 GCA_964359325.1 uncultured Candidatus Peribacteria bacterium | reverse complement strand
AATCCATATATAACTGCAAATGTTATATTTGACCATTATTCAGCAATGGGTAAATGTCAACAGCGGGTTCCTCGTAAGGGTGCGCAGCTTTAATTGCAGCCAAAACTTCATCAAGTTTTTCCGGCGGACAAATTGTTTCAATTCTTTCTTCTTCAACTTTTTCAAGTTTCCCTGCTTGACCAATAAACGGTTTGCTACCGTCAAGTCCTCTAAATCTACCAACTACTTTCATGGAAACGCTGCAGTAATCATAATTGCCTATATGTCCGCAGCCGCTTTCCGCTAACGCTTTTCTTAACTCATCAGCATGCGAAGACGGAACAAAAACAACTATTTTTACAAATTTGAAATCCATGGCCACATCTTACTATAAATTTGACAAATTTCAATCAGGAGTCTTAAATATAATCCCTATTCATTAAAAACATCATTATGAAAAAAATCATCTCAATCGTAACAGCTCTAATTGTTGCCAGTTCTTTATTTCTTTTTACAAATACAGCAGCAGCATGTGGTTGCGGGCCGATGTATGATTCTTCGCAATCCGCAGCATTATCAAAAGATCTCGTAATCTATGTTGACGGCAATTATTTTGATCACAAAGCATACAAGGCTACAAAACCGCAAACAAAGAACAGGAAAACTCCAAAAAATACACGAACAAATATGTCAGTGATTGTAGACGGGGTTATATTTTAGGTGAATTAATAAAAGAGTTTCATGGATGAGAAAGTTAGCACAGAAGCTGTTAAATTCATAAAATCTCATAGGAAAGACCTTATTGAGAGATTTGCTGGTGATGTATTATATTCTCAAGAAAAAAATCCTGTTTCGATTTTTATGGCTGGATCTCCCGGAGCCGGCAAAACTGAGTTTTCCAGACGCTTCTTGAAAGTTAATAAACTTAACATGGTGAGAATTGATGCGGATGATGTAAAAGAGTTTATCCCTCAGTATGACAAAAAGAATTCTTCTGATGTTCAAGGAGCTTCATCTTTGGGTGTTGAAAAACTTTACGATTATGTTTTGAAGGCCAAAAAGAGTGCCATTCTTGATGGCACTTTTGCTTATTACGAAAAGGTTAAAAGTAATATTGAGCGATCATTGAAATATGGACGTTATGTCTCAATATTTTATGTCTATCAAAATCCACTTGTTGCGTGGAAGTTCACTAAGGCTCGCGAAGCCCTGGAAGGGCGGAATGTTCCGAAGGATGTATTTGTGGATGCTTTATTTCAAGCGAAAGAGAATGTTAATAAAATAAAGCTGGAATTTGGTAAAAATGTTCATTTAAACGTGATCATAAAAAATTTTGAGAGCTCAACCGAAGAAACTCACCTGGAAGTCGGAAATGTTGACCAATATGTTACAATCAATTATAGTAAAGAAGTCCTGCTGGACAGTTTATCCATTTAAGATGCTACATTATGACAGCTTCAAGCTTTTTTAGTCTCTCATTGAAAGAAAAGAAAAAAATTTTAAAATCTGTTATTCGTGGTGCGAATGAGGATCAAAGAAAAGTTATGCAGGAATACAAGGCTTTAAAGAAATCCAAGAAACGTATTCTGGTTTAAATGAAAAAGCCCTACCGGAGATAAGCTGCTTTGGTAGCTATTCATGAGCACCTCTTTTCATCCTGGAGCCGAAGGCGAGATTTGAACTCGCGACTTGCTGTTTACGAAACAGCTACTCTACCCCTGAGTTACTCCGGCATAAATTTTCCAGCGGTGAATAAAGTAGCGCAAAGCACACTAAGCGTAAAGTTTTTCATTTCCTAAAACATGGCTATTTGCCCGCCAAGTTTATAACACCCGTCTCTAAGCGACCTTCTCCATGACTTTATTCTTTGCCATAAACTGCGCTTTTTGACATGAATCGCCTTCCTCCATCCAAAAGCCGGATTAAATCTCTTGGTATTAAATCTTACAAGGGATCGTTTTTTTTGTTTTGTGTCGATTGTGAATGTGAGGAACATATTTTTGAGGGTTAAATATTAGATAATTTATGAATTTGTTGGCAAGTAAAAGCATCAACTAAAATGCCCGGTTAAGACTGCTTTTCTTTCACACGGATAAATCAACTGCAACTCACGCGCATCTAACCGTATTGTCGTACAAGAGCAGTCACCACTCCCTGCACAGTCAATTCATTCTCCGGATATATATCCTTATAATTCTTATTTTCGGCTTTCAAATAAACTTTCCCGTCCTTTTCAATAAAGCGTTTCAAAGTATTATGGTTATCAACCAGTGCGACTACTATATCTTCGTCACGCGGGTTCTTTTTTGCATTCACTACAACCAAATCTCCCTCAAAAATTCCGGCGTCAATCATACTGTTGCCTGTAACGCGTAATAAAAAATTATCATTGGATTTTTTAGCTAAATCCTCCCCAACATTCATCCATGTCTCTATATATTCATCGGTCAGTACAGGCCCACCTGCAGGGATAAAACCCAAAACCGGAAGTTTCTTAATGGCGGGAGCATCAAGCTTCTCTTTAATACTTGCCAGTAATTTTATGCCGCGCGGCGTGTCATCTTTTTCAATAAATCCTTTTTCTTCCAGGGCTTTCAAATGTTTCAAAATTCCATTGTCAGAGCTCACCCCGAAATTTTCTCTCATTTCCCTTAAAGTAGGTGATCGGCCATAGGACATTTGATATTCCTCAATGAATTTTAAGACCGCCCCCTGTTTTTCCGTTAAAACTTCAGACATATTTTTTTTGGTTAAGAGTAAGTGTACGCTCACCATCATAGGTGAGTATGCACTCACCGTCAATAGTTATACTTAAAACTTTGCAGCATTAATCCCTTTAAAGGCTAAGGTTAAACGAAATAATTGTGTTGACAAAATTGATTTGACGTGATTAACTAAACAATCAATACTTAAATTATTCTTTATGGAATCTGATCAGCATCAACGTCGAGAATTTGAATCTGAAGGCGCTAAATTAAGGGGTGATGCACAGGGTCTTATTGCAAAAGCTAAAGTGCAATCTGAAAAACTAGGGGTAGCAGTAGATCCGATAGTTTTTACTCAAAGAAAAGATGATGATATCGAGGCCTTAAGAGCAGCCATCGCTAAGGGACAAAGAGCGGTAAATCCGGAAGCGGTAGAATTAGATCCACGTCTTGCCATCTTTAAAGCTGATTTTGATGAAGATCCGGCCATCCGGGGTAAATGTTCTTGGGCGGAAATCCAGACTCGCCTTTTAGCTAATGAGGGCCACTATCTCGCTTTGGCCAAAGCCATGAACGAAGGTGGAATTTTGTTCGGAGTTGATACGGATGGAAATCCGCTTTTTGCCGATCGTGGAGATGAGCCAATTATGAAAGGGATGAATTACAAAGATACCCGTGATAGAATTTTGTACAAACATGACGCTAGTGACAAAATGATAACTGATGAAGATGGTCAGCCTGTACCAACAGGTTATGCAATGTTCCAATATTCCGGTAACTACGATAAAAGTGAAGAAATTTTGCAGTATGAATCCCATACCGGAAAACCTTTTATAAAATCATCTGATTTTACAAAATCAACCGGAGAAGATCCATGTTCATCCTGGGTAGAATCAGGTGAGAATCCTTTGTGGCGTCCGGGAATTGTTTATTTTAATTGGCATGGTGCTTATGCCCGAGTTGGTCACGCTGATCCGCAGAATGTGTCTCCAAATTGCGGTGTGCGTCGCCTGCTAAGGGTCAAAAAAGCTTAGACAACATTCCGAAAAACTAAAACAAAACATTATTTTAAATTAGCAACAAGATTGGTTCAGATTTTAATAAAATTTCAACTTTGTATGTAACAATGCTTGTAAATTTATTAGTTACGTAGTAAAATTAATTATATTAATTAAATTAACCAATTTTACTATGATTCACACTTTGTCTATGTTTAATACGGGGCAAATTACTCTGCCGAAATCTTGGAGAGCCAAATATAAAACCACAAAGTTTGTTGCGGAAGAAACAAAGGAGGGATTACTTATAAGGCCTTTAGTAAAGGACGAAACCGTCTATTATGAAGACAAAAACGGTTTTGGCATTTATTGTGAAAGCGGGTTGGATATAGAACAATTCAAGCAAGCTATCAAAAAAATGAATGGATAAAATTGAAAAAATACTCAAGAAACTAACTGCGAAAGAAAGAACAAAAATTCTGGGAATTTGGCAAAAAATAATTAATAACGACATAGTTGATTTAAAACCGAAAAAGCTGGCGGGATTCAGTAATTACTACCGTATTAGATCTGGAAATCTTAGACTAGTATATAAAATTGAAAATAATAAGAACATTTTAATAAATATAGATTATCGCAAAGACATCTACAAAAACCTCTAACCTATTAAGCACTAATTTTTTATTTACTATTGACGAAACGCCATCAAGTGTGATTAAATTATCAACCATTTTACATTTAATCTAAAATAACATGGAAAACAATAGATGGACAGACGGTCTAACCGTAGAGCTTCTAAAAGCAGAAAAATTAGCTGAAGACGGAAGAAAGTTAGCGCTGAAAGCTGTCGCAAGCCGTACTCCGATAAACGACATAGCTCTTGGGAGAAAAGGTGAATCTGATGAGGATAGAGAGGCGGTGAGAAATGGAGCACGCCAGGAAGTCGCAAGAATCGCAAATTTTGCTATTGTTGAAAAACCTGAGGCAGAGGTTGAAGCTGGTGGTCCACAGGAAGTAACAGTCGAGGGAGGCGCAAAGAACGAAAGAGTATTAGCCCCAGAGCAAGCAGAAAGAGTTTTAGGAGCCCTACAAAGCAGGTTCAGTGCAAATACAAATCTTCACAAAGGAATCAACTGGAAAGATGTGGAATCGTCTTTAAAAGCAAGCCCTGAAGCTCTATGGAGCCTGGCTCAAATGGAGTCTGCAGGACACGCTCCTGATGTTTACCATAATGACGAAAGTGGTTATTACTTTGGAACATGTTCAGTAGAAACCCCTGAAAGCGCAAGAAACTGCGTATACGACAAAGAAGCGGCTGACTTGTTAATAGCAAATAATCCCAATGCGGTATTTAATGGTAGTGCCGTAGAAATGGCTGAAGCTATGGGAATAACTCTTATGCTACCAGAACATTACAGAGATATTTTGCAGGAAAAAGGCAAATTTGATAAGGAAACATGGAGTTGGCTATTAACACAATCCGACGTTAGGTCAAGTGGCTACGCCGTCCGTGGTTCTCGCAATGGTTTTGGTGTCAACATCTCCCCGAGCAATGCTAACTACCGCAATGACTATGGGGCGTGGCGTGGCTCGCTAAGGGTCGAAAAAGTATCGGCTTAAACTTTGACCTTTAATTTTCTTTTTTCTTTTTCTTTTAGCTCCCTGCACATTGCGGGGAGCTTTTGTTTTGCAAATTTTTGTTGTAAATTCATTACAGCGGTGAATAGACACCTGCCCTTGTAGGTAAGGCTACCGTAGAATGTGCTTTCGTTCAAAAGGCTTTGAATTAAATAAGAAGCCTGAAAGACCATTATATAGTTAAATAGACCCTTAGGTTTGAGTGGAGTTTGCTCACATTAGGTGGGTGAAAAATGCAAACCAATGCCTGTAAATACGGTTGCGACTGTAATTACAGAATAGACAAGCTTCATCAAAAAGCTGGCAACGCCGTCAATGGTTATCGCAATGGTAATGATGTCAACATCAACCAGAACAATGCTAACAACCACAATGACAATAGGGCGTGGCGTGGCTCGCTAAAGGTCTATTGGCTGTATGTTGACTTTAGCCACCCTCCAACCATTTTTCCAATTTCTTCAAATTTTGCTTGTAGCTGAAAAATCTGTGTTTCATTAACCAAATTAAATTCCAAGAGGAGCCTTGATTTCATCATGGAAACCTCAGCGGAATTATTCAAACTGGGGAAAGAATTAAATGCCAACACCTATCAACATGGAGGCTACAGAAAATTTATCGTTTGCGATAATAAAAAAAGAGAAATTTTCGTAGCTTCTGTTCGCGACAGAGTGGTTCATAGGTTGGTCTACGACTTTTTGACTGAAATTTTGGAATAAAATTTTGGTCATCAGGCCGAATTCACACCTCCACCTCAAAAATATTCATCACGCCAAACTTAAAAACGGCCGCAACAGGCATTAAAAGAATCATATTCCTGTGCCTGTTATAGTACCTGACCATTTCATTATATTTACCGACTTTAAGTTCCACATCTTTGCCTATATCTTCAATTTCTTTTGTCAGTTCAAGAAAATTGGTATCTTTTGCCAAACCTTCAACACCTCCGCCCAAATTAACAACCTGCTTAATCGTCGCAGTCAATTCATGTTCATGTTCTATTTTTTTTAAGTCCGGAGAATATTCTTTAGCCGCATTCATACGATCAATAATCAATTTTTCAAACAAAACCTCCTGGTCCTGGATATAAACCCTCACAGTCTCAATTAAATTTGGAATTAAATTGTGTCTTTTTCTAAGCCTTTCATCTATTAATTCCCATTGTTCCTTAACTCCATTTTTTAGATATTTCAAATGACGCACGCCAACAATTGCCCACAGGAAAAGCAAAAACAAAACAGTGCTTATTAAAATCAAAATATTAATTGTGTTCATTGCATAGAATGTAACATATCTTTAACCATCTGTGCATATTTTTTCTGAGAATATTTGCGGGCCAATAAAAAAGATTTTCCCGAAAAATCTTTTTTATTTTTCTCATCCACCATCGCCTCCATTGCCAATACAACCTCTCCATCCTTACTTATATCCACAAACATCGCCGCATCTTCAGAAACTTCTCTATGTACGGGAATATCCGACAGAATCATGGCGGCTCCGCAATTTGCAGCTTCCAAAATCGGCAAATTAAATCCCTCATGTTTTGATAAATTTACAAAGGCCAGGCAATGTCCGTATAAACAAGCCAATTCCTCCTCTTTTAAAAATCCGGTTTTTACGATATTCCCAAGATTCTGCAATTTATCAAAACTCTTATAAAGTTTATTTTGGAATAATTTTCCGCCGGCCAAAACAAGCGGCAGTCCTTTATGCTTGGCCGCAAACCGCAAATATTCTTCCACTAAAAAATTTACATTTTTTCTTTCATCATAACCGCCGACATAAAGAAAAAATCGCCCATTTTTCAAACTGAATCTACTCAAAACCTCTTTGGCAAATTCTTTATTCGGAGGTTCTTTATATACCTCACTCACATCATTATAAATAACTTCAATTTCTTTACCATCAACTTTACAGCACTTCTCAATGTCTTCTTTTGAGCTGCCGGAAACGGTAAAAATCAAATCGGCCAATCCTACGGCCTTTTTTGTTTGCGCATGATATATGCGCGACAAAAGACCTTTCCTGTACTGTTTATGCATCCACGGAATGCAATCATGCACGGTTACAACGGTTTTAATCCCTTTCTTATACCAATCTTTCGTCCACGGATTACTTGGATAAGTAAAAAAAGCCAAATCAATTTTTTCTTTCTGGAAAAATTCAGGAATTTGAATTTGCTCCCACCACGTTTTTCTCATGCCGGCAGTTCCAATTTTGCGCTCCTTCAAAACTTTAATTTCAACATTGTCAGGAAAAATCCGCGCCATGTCATCAGGCAAATTTTCCGGTACAACTAAAATATATTTAGTCGTAGAATCAATCTCAGCCAATTCTCTAAATAAATTACGGGTATATTGCCCGATTCCGGTAAAAGGCTTGGCAAGCAAACGTGTATTCACTCCAATCTTCATTGTCCTTTATTAAGAATTATCTTTACGATTTCATCCACCCCATTAACAACCTTTTCCTCACTATTGAATTGATTCTGATAAGCCAATTCCACGGCTTTAATAAAATCTTCGCGGCTTATGTCTCCGCAAAGCATGGCCCAGCCAAATTTTCTAACAAAAATTTTAGAATTATCAATCTGGTCGCCGCGACTTGCCTCGGTCCCCAAAGGAATAATCAGAGCTTTTTTCTTTAATAAAGCTATTTCAGCCAAACTGTTTGCGCCTCCGCGCGTAACAATCAGTTCACACATTGCATAAATATCCTTCAACTGTTCATCCAAGTATTCGTATTGCGCGTAGCCGTTTTTGTGCAAACTTATATCAAGATTTCCGCGTCCTCTTATATGCACAATTTGGAATTTTTTGAGCAGCTCGTCCAAACTCGCCGTAACCAAATTATTAATCTGCAGCGCTCCCTGACTGCCTCCCATTATCAAAACAACAGGACGATATTTATCAAGTCCGGTAAATTTATAACCTGCCTCCGCATCGCCTGTCAGAATACTTTTTCGTACGGGATTGCCTGTAAAAACTACACTACTGCCATACTCAACAAGATACTTTTTAGTTTCTTCAAAACTTATGCAAATTTTCTTGGCATAGCGCGCGCAAATCCTGTTTGCCAAACCCGGCACAGCATCGGATTCATGCAAAATAACCGGAATCTTAAGCCAATGCGCAGCCAAAACCGTAGGTACGCTCACAAATCCACCCTTGCTAAAAACAACATCCGGCTTAAATTCCCGCAAAATTTTTCGCGCCTGCAAAACCCCAATCGGCACTTTGAATATATCCACAAAATTTTTGAATGAAAAATATCTGCGAAATTTTCCGCAGCTTACGCCGCGATATGAAATCCCGATTTTTTCCACCATCGCCTTTTCAACTCCGTCTTTTGACCCGATATACAAAAGCTGTGCGCCACCGCCGCAATTCTTAAGCTCTTCTATAACGGCGAAGTTGGGGATAACGTGTCCTGCGGTCCCCCCACCTGTTAATACTATTCGCATGATAGGTTGTGTTTTCGGATATATTTAAAAGAATGGCAATTCCAATTAAAGAAGCCAAAAGAGATGATCCTCCATAGCTGATAAACGGCAATGTAATCCCCGTAACCGGCAAAAGCGCAGTATTCACAGCAATATTCACAAAAGCTTGCATAACAATCCAGGTTGTAATGCCAACAGCAGCAAACATTTCAAAACTGCCGGCAGCTTTGTTTGCTATTCCATAGCCCCTTAAAGAAATGACAAAATACGCCAGGATAACAAAAATAATTCTTAAAAATCCCAATTCTTCGGAAGAAGCCGCAAAAATAAAATCATCGGAAGCCTGCGGCAGCCAATAAGATTTTTGAACTCCCTGAGTCAATCCTTTACCAAACAATCCGCCGCTTCCAACAGCAATATTCGCCTGCTGCGACTGCCAGCAGTAATCTTCCAAACATTCTTCATCAACCCTCATAAATCCTTGGAATCTCTCTCTTACATGAGGCACAGATGAAATAACAACAATGGAAGCCAAAAGAGCCACCAATAATCCGAAAGCGAGATGTTTTATCTTTGCCCCCGCAATAAAATATATAGAGATACTTATCACCCCTATAACAGCCATGGACCCATAATCATTTTGCAGCATAATTGGCAAAAGTATCATCCCGGAAATTACACAAAACGGCAAAAATCCGTCATGAAAACTCTCCACGGAGCTTTTGCGCTTACTAAACCAATAAGCCAGATAAAGAATAATCGCCAATTTCGCAAACTCGGACGGCTGAAAAGAAGTATTGAAAATCATAAGCCAATTAGTGGCGATCGTTCCAAAATTTTCCCCAAAAATCACTACGGAAATCAGCATCAAAACCATCACTCCAAAGAAAAACGGCGCAATTTTTTTCCAAAATTTTATTGGCAGTTTCCAGGCTATCAAAAAAGCAATCAGACCGAGCCCAAGCCTGAGTAAATGTTTTTTAAATAAAAGATAGCAGTCAACATTTGCATCGCTGCAATTGGGGAATTCAACGCCTGGCGCAGACAGAGATATTGATTTTGGCACACCTATACTTGTGATCATGACCAAGCCGAAAATCAGAAGAAAAAGCACAACAAGCGCCAAAACCGTATCGAATTTTATAATTTGTTTCATAAGGGCAAATTGAGCCTTGGCAGGCTTTAAAGATATTCTACCTATCAGATTGTTTTTTCAAGGCTTTTATGATCTACTTTGTAATATGAGAAAAATTTTTTGGAATGTTTCAGGATGGACGACTGCGGCTGTTATATTGATTGGACTGGATCAACTGAGTAAATACTTCGCACAAGCTTATTTACAAACACCATATCGGTTGATTTCGGATTTTTTTCAGTTGGAATATAGTCAAAATACAGGAATTGCTTTTGGAATATCAATCCCGCAAATAATTTTGATTATTGGCAGCCCGATTTTAATCGGGCTTATTATTTATTTGGTTTTTAAAGAATTGGACCTCCGGAAAACTCTAAGCATATTGTCTTTAATTTTGATTATCAGCGGTGCCTTGGGGAATTTGATGGATCGCCTTATTCATGGTTTTGTCATCGACTTTATCGCAATATGGCGCTGGCCCAATTTTAACCTGGCGGATATATATATTACTTTGGGAATATTGTTTATAGTCGTATTTTATGGTACAATTAAAAAAGTTAAAAAAACGTAAATGGCAGACGCAGTAGAAACAAAAACCACAAATTTAGAAGATTCCCCGCCAAGCCTTTCTTTCGGCACATTTTTATTGAAAATTCTTGCCGGAGCCGCAGGTGGAATTGGAGGAAGCTTGATATTGTTAGTGATTTTTGTTCTCGCATCTTCAGTTTTGACGCCGATTACAAGTTATAAGGATGGAGTTGAACAGGTCAGCCCGATTTTCACATTCATCCTGATGATGATGGTCTTTTTGGCTTCAACTGTTGGAAATATAGTTAGCACATGGCTGATGGCTCTTACGGAACGCGAAAAATACACCAGGGTACAATCAGCTATCTATCAAGTTTTTATCATAAGCATGATAATTTTCTTACTTATGGTGCCGGTTTATTTTATAACCGCAACAACGGAACTTGGAATTACGGCGTATGCGGTAGCCTTGCATATTATTATTTCAGCGCAAGTTAGCGCTCTTATTTTAGAAATCGTTTCAAATTACAGATATTCGTTGGTTGGACTTTATGGAATAACATTCTCTATCCTGACAAGCGCGGGAATCATGTTTGGCTTGGCCGGCGTGGTAGATAGTCCTCAAATTTTACTTTTTGTCGCTCTCCCGATAGTTTGGGGCTCAATCGCAATCGTACAAAGCATCTTCACAATGATATACGGATGGATGGCCAGCACATATGACAAAGATTTCCTTTCAACCCAAACCGTTTATGGAAGTGATTATGGAAAAGAAGTGGAAAACGAGGAAGAAGAAGCTCCAAAAGCTAAAGACGAAGAAGGCGCGGACTTTCTAAGGCACAATTAACAGCCCTGCAATTCTACAAAGCCTTCTTCAACGCCCTACTCATTACTTCCATCGGCGCTTTTTTCCCGGTCCACAATTTAAATTGTTCAGCAGCCTGATATAAAAGCATTTTGTCACCTGTAATTACTTTGCAGCCAACTTCTTTTGCCACAAGCAACAGCGGCGTCATCAAAGGATCCGGAAAATTTTTCATATGAGAGTTGTAGCCAACATCCATAACCGTTTCAAAATCTTTTACAAAACTTTCATCGCAAAAATCAGGTAATTCTGTAGCTCCCAAGTCCTTATTCTCAAGCCAAAAAGAAGTGGCATTGATAAGAATGTCACCGGTTTGCCAATTGTCCCAATCATCACTATGAATTTCCGAATCAAACATCTCGGCAAACTCCACTGCGATTCTGTCAGCTTTAGGCCTGGTCCTGTTTTTAATCCAAACATCAGCTCCTTCGGCAAGTAATCCATACGCAATAGCCCTTGCAACACCGCCGGCTCCCAAAATAACAACCACCTTCCCTTTTAAGCCTCCACGGATCCCTGTAAGGGCGCGAGTAGCCCCAATAAAGTCTGTATTGTATCCAAACAGCGCTCCATTTTTATTCACAACGGTATTCACAGCACCGATTCTCATCGCATCATCATCCACGTCATCCAGATAGTCAACGATGAGCTCTTTGTACGGTAAAGAAACTGAAAACCCGCCAATCAAGGGGTCTCTCGCGTATTCGACAAAATCAGTAAAATCCGCCTTGGAAATCTCAAAAACCTTATATTCCGCATCAATTTTAAGAGCCTTAAAAGCAGCATTATGCATCACCGGCGACAGTGAATGTCCGGCAGGATATGCAAGTATGCCGTACTGTTTTTTCATAAATTTTCCTTATCGGACTATTTTTTCAATTTTTCAGCTATGCCTTCCACTGCCCTCAAAATTTCAATTGGCACCATCCAGACAGTAGTATTTGATTGATCCGAAGAAAGATCATTAATGGAAGTCAAAGTTCTCAAATGCAAAGCCCCGGGAGCGGCAGACAGAGTTCTTGCAGCTTTTGCCAAATTCTCAGAAGCGGAAACCTCACCCTCGGAATTAATAATAACAGCCCTCCTTTCTCTTTCGGCCTCGGCAACTTTAGCCATTGTTCTTTTTAAATCAGCAGGCAAAACGATATCTTTTAATTCAACAGATTCCACGTCGATACCCCAAGGATCCGTAGTTTTATCTACGATCTGTTTAATGCCGGCAGCGATCTTTTCGCGATTTTTAAGTAAATCTTCCAAGGTTACCTCACCTACGGCATTACGCATCGTTGTCTGAGCGAGCTGACTGATTGCATAATAAAAATTTTCCACCTGCAATACAGCCCTGCTTGCATCCGCAACTTTATAGTAAATAACAGCATTGATAGTTATGGAGATATTGTCTGCACTAATGGCTTCCTGGTCAGGAACATCCACTGCTTTAACGCGCACATCAACTTTCGCCATTTTTTGAAAAATGGGAACAACAAGTCTCCATCCCGGATCAACCAGTTTGGTAAATTTACCAAAAGTAAATCTAACGCCCCTTTCATACTGCTTCACCTCACGGATGCTTATGAAAATGATAAAAAGCAGGGCAAATCCCGCATAAAGAATCAACTCATCAACTTGCATGTACATGTTTTTGTATTGTTAAAGAATTTAAGCACAATAAAAACCCTATCAGTTTGGTTGCAAAAATCCATATTTAATACTTGAGGGAAAGTAAAAAAAATGTTAGAATATAAAGATTCAACAAAAATAAAAACCTATGTTTACAGCGTATGCGGCCAATGCGGCAGAAAAAGTAACAGGCGAAACAGCCGGTAAATTGGCTCAGCTTATAGAATTGATGATAGCTAAAATCCCTCTGTTGATAGCGGGTTTCATAGTAATAATTTTCTCCGTGATTGCGGCAAAGATCGCGCGCAAAATAGTGGAAAACAAAATGGCTGAAAAAGGAATTGAAGAGGAACATAAGGAAGTTCAGATTCTTGGCGGTCGTTTAACTTACGCTACAATTCTGACACTCGGCGCAACTATAGGACTTAAAATCGGAGGCATTGACCTTACGACAATACTTGCGGCGGTTGCCTTTGGAATTGGTTTTGCGCTCAAAGATATGATTATGAATTTTTTGGCGGGAATTATGATTTTGGTTGGACGCCATTTTACAATCGGAGATTTCATCCATGTGGGTGGAACGATAGGCAGAGTAGTGGAAATACAATCGCGCGTTACAATTTTACAGGCCATTGACGGCACAAAAGTAATTGTGCCAAATGCGGAATTATTTAGAAAACAGGTGACAAGTTACACCAGCAATCCTTTCAGGAGAATAGAGGTGGAAATTGGTGTGGATTATAGGACTGATCTAAAAAACGCTTTAAAGGTATGTTTAAAGACAGTTAAAAGTACGCAGGGAATACTTTTGGAGCCTAAGCCTGCGGTATTGGTAAGTGAATGGGGTGATAGCGAAGTTGTTGTAAAAGTAAGAGCTTGGGTTGAATCCAGGGGCGGGTGGTTAAAAATCAAAAGTCAGTTATTGTCGAACCTGAAACAAGCATTTGAAGATTACAAGATAGATTTTGCATGGCCGATCAGGCAGGTGGTCTATGACAAAGAATTGGAACATGGAGAAGGTATTCATTTGGAAGATGAAAAAGAAGAAAAAACAAAACACGAGCCATTAAACACCCCGCCGCAGGCGGAACTAATAAAAAATGTTCGCGAAGCGAACACCAATAAGTCTCCAGAAGTCGCTACGCTTAGGCCGGTCCCGGTCATTGTTGACTTGGATGACGGCCAGCCATTAAAACCTTTGGGAGAGAAGTAGATCGTATTCAATGACGTCCGCTATTTCTTTTTTTTCGCCATTTAACCATGTCTAAATTTTGGCATAAACAAAACCCCGCCGGGGCGGGGCCAAACTCATCTCTATCGACTAACTTTTTATTTTTATAAAATTGTCGAGAGTTTTTTGAGAATTTGTTTTTGTTTTAGGGGAGACCAGATCCTTGTTTTTGTATACCTTGCTTTGGACAATATTTTTAGTCGCGCCTGCGACCGCCCGTTAGTGTGGCTTACTACCCGCCAAAAGGAAGGGAAGACACCGAGCCCCCCGCCGAAGCGGGGTAAGTGATCGGTCCAGCTAGTCAAGAAGGACCATCACAAAGTATAAAAAGTGGCGAGATAGTAAGGGTCATCTGAGTATCTAACCACATCTCATACTTTGTGCTAAAATATCCGGGTGAATTGTCAAGGTTCTTGGGATAAGGTTCGGGGATGGCATACTACCGATATAATCAATTTCAATGTTTCATACAACTATACCAAAGATATACATAATTTGGCAATCATCATCTATGGACAAAATAGAATATATTTTCTGATTTAAGGATGAGTTTTCAGTGGACTTTGTGGAAGATTTTGCTAAACTGGAGTAAAAGTCCAATTTGCAGAACGACCTATTTATAAAATAATCCATGTCCAATCTCTCGATTTTCGACATCGCAGGGCCGATCATGGTGGGGCCATCCAGCTCACATACTGCCGGTGCTTGTAAAATTGGACAGTTTGCACGCGCCCTTTTTCATAAAACTCCAAAGAGAATTACTTTCTATCTGCATGGGTCTTTTGGGGAAGTATACAAAGGACACGCCACGGACTTGGCGCTTTTAGCCGGAGTTATGAAATTCCAAACAAGCGATCCTCACATAAAAGACGCTTTTGAGATCGCTCAAGAAAAACACATTGATTATAAATTTGTAGTAAAAGACTTGGGGCCGAAATATCATCCGAATACTGTTCTAATTGTTTTGGAAAAGGGTAAATACAAGATGTCTGTAATAGGCTCATCAATTGGCGGTGGGATGATAGAGATTTTAAAAATTGATGAGTTTGACGTACATTTAAAAGGAAGAGCGGGAAAATATTTGTCTCTTGTAGTCTGCCATGACAAAAATCCGAAAATTCTGGAAATTCTTGCGGACAAAATAAAACGCATGGGAATTAATATTGCGGAAAAGGAGCAAAGTTCTTTTAAGGATAAAAGACTGACCGTGTTGAGCATAGAAGGTAAACGCATTACTTTGCCTGAAGTTATAGAGCTGGAAAAAAGCACGCCCGGAGTTGAATTTATAAGATCACTATCTAAATTGCAGCAAAATGGATAAAGCAACATCACATTACACATTCCGCACAGCCGAAGACATGCTTCATTTATGTCATAAATATAAATTTTCTATTGGTGAAATAGCCAAACGTTATGAAGCGCAGCGTTCAAAAAAAACGATTCCCGCTATTCGCAATAAAATGAAACAGGTGAGAAATGTAATGTATGAAGCCATAAAAAAAGGGATTGTCTCAACCCAAAAGTCCAAAATGGGAATATCCGGAGGAGACGCTCATAAAATGTATAGAACACTGCAGCACATGACCAATATGATGGGGAATAAGGTAACGGTGCGCGCTATAACTTACGCACTGGCCGTGTCGGAACAAAACGCTTGTATGGGGAGAATAGCAGCTTTCCCAACCGCAGGTGGCGCAGGAGTGATACCCGGAACTTTGTTTAGTTGCGCTAAACATTTTAAAGCTGGAAAAAGGAAATTGTTGAATGGATTGTTTTGCGCTTCCGCAGTTGGATTGATAATTGCTGAGAATTTTACTTTGTCCGCTGCCAAGGGTGGCTGCCAAGCTGAAATCGGAGCCGGAGTCGCGATGGCTGCTGCCGGATTGACTGAAATGCGCAGTGGCACGCCGGAACAGTGCTTTAACGCAGCAGCAATGGCTTTGAAAAGTTATTTGGGATTGGCGTGTGATCCTCTTGGAGGGCTGGTGGAAGTGCCTTGCATCAAAAGAAACGCTCTCGGATGTATGGTCGCTATCGGAGCTTCTGACATGGCCATGGCGGGGATCAAAAGCTTTGTGCCGTTTGACGAAGTAGTTCAGGCAATGAGGAATATAGCTAAAGTAATGTCCCCGAAAATTCGTGAAACAGCATTGGGCGGCCTGGCCGTCACCAAAACGGGCAATATGGTTAAGCGGAAACTTGGGATGAGGATAACTCCGATGGAGCTGTGACACAGTTCATTTTCGCCGGTAAAATTGCACTTTTTCATCAACATACCAATTTAAATTTGTGTAATCGGGATGTTTTTGGATTTTCCAGGTTGTCGGTTTAAACTCTTCATTATCTATCAACCCTCTATGAGCCAGGTCATGATGAGATTCACATAAAGCGACTATCTGATCAGGATCATGGATTTTATTGGAAGCCAAGCGGTTTGTGTGGTGAAGGTGGGCATAATCACTGGTGCAATTCGGAAATTCGCATTTGCCATGAGATCGTTTTAATACGTAATCATTTATCTTTTTAGGGATATGTCTGGAAGTATCAATCGCAGGTGCGGGCTTTTCTTGTCTCAGTTCTTGTTCCAGATTTTTTTCATATAAGTCTATAAATTTTTGCATCAGTTCGTTCCAGTCGCCTTTGTTGAATTTTTCAAGTTTGGCTATAACGTCAGGTTTTAAATTAATTGTTAGTGTTTTAAATTTCCCATTTTTAGAAGCTACGGTTAATTTAGAGTCATTGGAAGATTGCGTCATGTCAATATTTGTTGTACTTTTGGTTTTCGGGTTGACCCGAACCTGTAAATCTTCAAAATCAGACGAATTATTATTTATGGAAGACTGATTCTGAGAATCACTTTGCGATTCTTTTCTAAAATCCCTTATATAGGTTTTCAAAGTTTGCTGGCTCATTTCCATTGCTTTTTTTGCCCAAAAATCTTGATCTCTTTCCGTAGCAATTGCCACAATCGGTCTCACAGAATTTATGCCTTTTTCTTCAACTACTTTTAGTAAAGCGGGTTTATTTTCAATTTTTCTTAAAATGTATAAAGCGTCTTCTACCTGTCCACGACTCATGCCAGCCAATTTTGCCGCGTATTCATAAATTGATCCAAAGCCTTTTTTGAGCCAAACTTGCTGTTTTGAGATTTCCGGCAAAAGCAAAACGCATTTGCGCATCCACTCTTTGGCGTTTTTTCCGTATTCAATAAATTGTTGGTGGAGGTGATTGAGTTTTTCCGATAGATCCGGGTCACGTACTACGGTTGATGTTGTTGATGTTTGAAATGGTGTTTTTGCTTGCGCAAAAACTTCTTGTTTATTAGACACTCCGCTTTGCTCCGTGTCTTTTTGCATATTTTTTAATTTAAAATTTACTTTTATTTCTACCACAATTCTAGTCTTCTTTAAGCCTAAATCAATCAACCGAACTGGACAGAACGGCCAGGTGAGTATACGCTCACCATATTCAAATTGCACTAAAAAATAAATCATGTTGTAAACACAGGTTTTTTTAACAAAAACCATAAAATAACCATAAAACAACAAGAATTTGCAATTTGCTAAAAATCATGTTCTAAACCCGAATTCCGTCCCGCGGGACGATCTGTTCATCATTTAAAATTTGCAACTTATTTTAGAAAAGGGTAACTTTTTATCATCTTAAAACATTTTCACATGTTTAAAATCGCAGTCCTGGCTTCAACCAAAGGCACAGATCTCCAGGCAATTATTGACGAAATGAAAGCCGGCAAAATGCCAGGTATAGAATTGGCGGTTGTTATAAGCAATAAGAAGAATTGCTACGCTCTCCAAAGAGCCAAAGAGCAAGGATTTAAAACCGTATTCATAAACCAAAAAAATAAAACCCGCGAAGAATTTGATAAAAAAATGGCTGAGATTTTGGAAAAAGAAAATGTGGATTTAATTGCATTGGTTGGTTATATGAGAATTTTAAGTCCGGCCTTTGCTCGCAAATTCCACAAAAAAATCATCAATGTACATCCCGCTCTTATCCCCAAATTTTGCGGTCCGAAATTTTTTGGAGCAAACGTGCACGAGGCTGTTATAAAAGCAGGAGAAAAGGAAACCGGCATGACGATTCATTATGTGGATGAGGGTGTTGATACGGGCGAAATTATTCTTCAAAAAAAATGCCAAGTTGAGCCGAGTGACACACCGGAAATTCTCAAAACAAAAGTCCAGGAATTAGAGAAAAAATGGTATCCGGAAGTAATCAGGCAAATTGCAAAAAACTCAAAAAAATGATAAAATCATAAAGTAATAAAGCCTAAAAACAAAAACAAAAATGGAAACGGGATGGAAGGAAAGAGCCATTCAACAAGAAAATATAAAAGATGAAGCTGAGCCTGCTCGCGCAGCTTATGAACGTCAAATGGGATTGGACCAAGATTCCGCAATTTTGGCTTATAGAGAAAAATTAAGGACTGAGGCTGCAGCAATTATTCAAAGCAAAAATTTACCAGATTATGGCGAAACACGAACTTGGATGAATGACGATTTGCCGGAAAAAAATGTTGAAAACAGGTTAAACCCAAATTTAAGTATTTTAACATGGAATATTAGAAACGGTATTAAAGCGAAAGAACAAACAGGATATATCAAAAGCATTGGCACACCAGATATACTTTGTTTACAAGAGGTAGACATAGATTGCATGCGCTCGGGTAATAAAAATATAGCTTTAGAATATGCCGAAGCGCTTGGATATAAATACGTAGCTTTTACAACAGCACGAGTAGAAATTGACGAAGAAGACGAAAAAGCGCACAAGGCAAAATTTCCAAATTCCAGGCGCGAAGTTGATATCGGTCGAGGAGGAGGCGTAATTGGACAGGCAATTCTAAGTAAATTTCCTATTGAAAGTATTGGATGTATAAAATTACATAAATTATGGGAAGATTATGAGAATGTAACTCAAATAAGAGCAAGAGTTCAGCCAACAACGGGAGGAAGGGTAGCTCAAAAAACAAAAATAAAAATAGGAGACAGAACAGTAACTGTATATAACGCACATTTTGATAATGTCTCCAGCCCGACTGGAAGATTGATTCAGTACGGTCAAGTAGCAAAAGATGCTGAAAATGAAGAAAACCCGACAATAATAGTAGGAGATTTTAATACATGCGGGCATGGACTTGGCAATTGGTTTTCCGAAGATCATCTGTATGAAAGATTTCCATATAAAAGGCCAGTATCAGCCTTAGACCCGTTGCAAAAAACTCGTAAAGTTGGTGAAACTGAAGCTGAATTTTGGAATAGAACAGAACTTCAAACAACTGAAGGAAAAAGATTTGAAGACCCAAATGGGTATAAATCGCCAACAGTTAAAATGGGGCCGTTTAAAGGCAAATTGGATTGGACCCTATTTGAGGATGATAAATTTATGGTAATTGATCAAAAAACAGGACCACTTGGATTAAGTGACCATAGACCACTTTCCGTTACTGCTAAAATTCTCTAACCCTTCCTCCACTTCCAATGATACTTGATTGCGCTTGCCAGGTGATACCATGAGATTTTATTGAACAATAATTTGAAGAATGAACCTTCGCTAAGTCTCTTGTGATAATGCACTGCATAAGTCTCCGGATAATATA